>JAGVKI010000281.1 GCA_020050695.1 Alphaproteobacteria bacterium
GATTATATGACCCTGCAGAAAAACTATAAGCCATAAGGCTTGAGGTCTAATATTTCTTCGGAACGGTTGGAATAGGGGAGTTTTGCGCAGGTGTTTGCGGGACCATCATATTCTTGTCATCTAAAACTGGTTTAGGACGTTCGCTTACCACGCTGCCTGCGCCTACATCCCAGTGCAGTGCAATATCGCTGCAGCGCTTTTCCATATCATCCTTATTGCCTACCCCGCGTGAGCGTCGTTCTCGTGATGAGTGCATGATGTCAAGCTGGTCGAATACACGTTTTTTGGCAGATCCGGCAATACGCTTAATGCTTTTGGGGCTGATTTCATAGTCATTGATAAGTGTATCCTGAAGGTCGGCTACTTTCTGTTTGCTGGTTTCAATAGCGTCGCGTAACTCTTCGCTTTTGAGCTCCGTTGTCATGCCCGAGGTATAGCAGTAATACCAGTATTGAAAGGAGCAGTTGTTATAAGCAAGGTCGTGGAAAACTTCATTGCGCTGGCTTTCGCTTTTCTGCTTCGCAGCAATGAGTGCCTTGCGTCGTGCCGTATCCTTACGCAGGCGTTGCTGCTCTTCTATTGCAAGCTGCGCGGCTTCTGCGCTGATTTCAGCCTTCAGGTAGGTTTGCAGCCGTGCGTCATAGATTTTTTCTTCCAGTTCTATGGCTGCTTTTTCTGCCGCCTCTTTTTCCAGGCGTTTCTTCGTCTCTTCTTCACTTTCTTGCATCGCCCGCTGCTCTTCCTGGATCTTCATTTCCAGTTCGCGCTGGGCTCTTTTCTCCAGCTGTTCTTCTTCTATAATCTTGTTTTCCATGTCGCGCTTGCGGGCAGCGTCAAGCAGGGTTGACCGGATGCTTTGGTCAATCTGCTGAACGGCTTCCTGCGTCTTTGCTGCTTCCTGTTTAGCTTTTGCCGCTTTCTCCAGTGCATCGGCGGCCTGCTGCTCTTCCAGAATTTTGTGCTCTAATTCCGTTTTTGCCTTGGTGTTCTGAAAGGTTTCTGACAGGACTTTATTATCAACCCCGCTTTTCTGGATTGCCTCGTTATCTGCCTGCGATGGTTCCGGTGCAGCTGTGTTTTCAGATGGGGCAGGAGCGGTTGCAGCTGGTGTCAGGCTAGGCACAGGCGCAGATATTACGGGTGTAGGTGCTGGCACGGTATTGGCCGGTTCTGCTGGCGCAGGATTCACTGGCACAGGATTCACTGGTGCAGGATTCACTGGCGCAGGATTCACTGGTGCAGGATTCACTGGCGCAGGATTCACAGGCGCAGGATTTACTGGTGCAGGATTCACTGGCACAGGATTCACTGGCGCAGGATTCACTGGTGCAGGATTCACTGGTGCAGGATTCACAGGCGCAGGATTCACAGGCGCAGGATTCACAGGCGCAGGATTTGCCGGTGCAGGATTTGCGGCGGCGGCTAACTTTATTCTTTCGGCAGCAAGCGCCCATTCAGCAGCGCGTTTATCAAGAATTGCCTGGCGCTCTACATCCAGTCTTTTTTGTTCGGCCTCTGCGGCAGCAATCTGTGCTTTGGAAAGGGTTTTATTGGTTTTCGTCTGCTGTTCTTCGAGTTCGCGATAGCGTTCCAGCAGGTCGCGGTTAATCTGTTCATATGCAGAATTGACCTGCTCGACTTTCTTGCGGGCAAAATTATCCATCAGCGTTACTATTTCAGTATTACCGGCACGGTAGGCGAAGTTACGAGCCATTTCGCCGCTTTTGTCGGGCGTATAGGCATCTACACCGCTATCGAGCAGGTATTGTACCATTTCGGCATTGCCGCTGCGGGCCGCATAAAACAGCGCTGTGCGGCCACTGCTATCGCGGCTGTTAATGTCTATGCCATTTTCAATCAGCTTGTGTAATACGCTCAGGCCTTCCGGATCTTTGCGTGCAGCAGCCAGGAAGAGCAGGCCAACGCCATTATTGTCTACGGCGCGTACATTGCCGCCTTGTTTGAGCAGGAGGTCGAGATCGTCCGCGCGGCCAAGATTGGTGCGGTATACCATTTCCGAATCAGGCGGTGTGCTTGGGGTGTCGTTGGCGAAGGCCAGCACACCCGGGAGCATGCCTGTAAGGACTATGAGACAAATAAGTTTACGCATTCTACTGACGGTCCTTGACAAATTTTCCTTAAACACCATATGGGTTACAAACATATAAATTCTAGTCCATATGGTATCATTATGAGCAGTAAAAACGAAGAAAAGCTTAAATTTTCAGCGGAAATCAGCAAAGTTTTGCAGCTGATGATCCATTCCCTGTACACAAATAAGGACATTTTCCTTAGGGAATTGATCTCAAATGCCTCGGATGCCTGCGATAAACTGCGTTATGAGGCCCTTACACAGCCTGATTTAAGCCGGGATGGCACGGAATATCAGCTTAACATTAAGATAAATAAAGAAAAAAGGCGTATAACCATTTCCGATAACGGAATTGGCATGAGTCGCGCGGAATTAATTAATAATTTAGGCACCATAGCCAAGTCCGGAACGCAGGAATTTTTATCCATGCTGACTGGCGACAGCAAGAAGGATATGCCACTGATTGGCCAGTTTGGCGTTGGCTTTTATTCTTCCTTCATGGTGGCAGAAGAAGTCACTGTGGTATCGACACGCGCAGGCAGCAATGAAACATGGCAGTGGCACTCACTGGGGGACGGCGAATTTACCATCATTCCTATGGACGAAGCGCCGCGTGGCACCAGCATTACGCTGCACCTGAAAGACGGTGAAGACCAGTATCTGGATAAATTCCGCCTGCGCCATATTGTGCAGACCTATTCTGACCATATCTCCTTCCCGATTAATATCATCGACGAAGAGGGCAACAGCGAAGCGGTCAATACCGGTTCGGCGCTGTGGATGCGCAATAAGAGCGACATTACACCGGAGCAGTATAAGGAGTTCTATCACCATGTTGCCCATGCGGTAGATGAGCCATGGCTTACCATTCATAACAAGGCAGAAGGCGCGCTGGAATATACCAACCTGCTGTTCGTGCCTTCGATGAAGCCGTTTGACCTCTATCACCCGGATCGCAAGCCACGCATAAAACTTTATGTGAAGCGCGTCTTCATTACCGAAGAAAACGTGGAACTGATTCCACGTTACCTGCGTTTTGTACGCGGCATCATTGATTCGCAAGACCTGCCGCTGAATATCAGCCGCGAAACACTGCAACATAATGCGTTGCTGGCCAAAATCCGCGATATGGTGATCAAGCGTGTGCTGCTGGAACTCAAGCGCAAGAGCGAATCTGACGCGGAAGGCTATGCTAAATTCTGGGCGAATTTTGGCCCCGTGCTCAAAGAAGGCATGTGCGAAGCAAACAGCCCGCGTCAGGCCATTATGGAAGTGTGCCGCTTTAATTCCACCACTACGCAGGGTGATGCGCTTACCGGCATTGAAGACTATATCAGCCGCATGAAGGAAGGGCAGGACACTATCTATTACCTGACCGGCGATAAGCTGGATGTGCTGCGCCTGAGTCCGCAATTGGAAGGCTTTGCCAAGCGTGGCATTGAGGTGCTGTTGCTGTCTGACCATGTTGATGATTTCTGGGTCAATGTCGTTACCGACTATAAGGGCAAAAAGCTGAAATCCGTTACCCGTGCTGACATTGACCTTGATAAGGTAAGCAGTGATAGCGAAGACAAAAAAGAAGAGGAAAAGGACAAAGATCAGGATGCAAACGTACAGGCGCTGTGCGTGCGCATCAAAGAGATACTTGGCGATAACGTCAAGGATGTGCGTACCACCAGCAAACTTTCGAACAGCGCGGTTTGCCTTGCTGTAGAAGAGGGCGCGATGGATTTCCGACTGGAGCGTTTCCTGATTGAGCAGAAGCAGCTGAACACCGCATCGGCCAAAATCCTTGAGGTCAATCCCGATCACAGCATTATCCGCTCGCTTGCGGGTAAGGTGTCCAGCAGTGCATCGGCGAAAGAAGTGGAAGATGCAACGTGGCTTCTCTTTGATCAGGCGCGGATCTTAGAGGGCGAAACGCTTGTAGACCCCGCTGGCTTTATGCGACGGCTGCAAGGGTTTGTAGAAAAGAGTCTGGCTGCCTGATTGCAACGGAAGGTTGCAACGCATACGGTAACAGGGTATAAGTGCATCCGCATTTATACATATCGTTTAACGAGACCTTTTACAGAGGTATTGCATGTTCAAAAAACTATCGTCTCCGCTTCTAAAACTGGTTGATACATCAGGTCAGGAAAAAGAAGTGGATACGCTGAAAGATGAACTGCAACTGCTTACCTCTTATTCAACTGATACGATATATCGCCTGCGTTATGACAGTATGCAGTATGACTATGTAAGCCCGTCGATTCTGCGCCTGCTTGGCTACACGCCGGAAGAGTTTAAATCCATTCCCATCCGCAACGTGATTTTAGAGACGCGCATTGTCACCAATGCCATGCAGACGGTGCATTCCTTTGATTATCTGGAACAGATGCGCAAGCGCGGCGAGACCAGCAAATGGCAGGCTGATTACCTGATGAAAACCAAGGATGGCCGCAAAATATGGGTGGCGGATATTTCTTTCCCCTGGCTCGACGATAATGGCGCGATGATTGGCTCTGTTGGTTCGCTTCGTGACGTTACCGAGCGCGTGCATGCCGAGAGCATGGCCAAGGAAGAAATCGCGCGCATGTCCAATACCGACCAGCTGACGAGCCTTTCCAGCCGCCGTTATTTCTTCACCAAGCTGGAAGATGAACTCAAGCGCATCAAGCGCAGCCATGAAGAATTATCGGTGCTGCTGATCGACATGGATTATTTCAAGAACATCAATAATAACTATGGCCAGCATGTGGGTGACAAGGTGCTGCAAGGGGTGGGGCGCATCATCGCCAGTTGCCTGCGTGAGACCGACACTGGCGCGCGCGTTGGCGGCGAAGAATTTGGCGTGATATTGCCGGAAACACCTGCCAGCGGCGCCTATTGGGTGGCGGAGCGTATTCGCTCCAGCGTAGCCAAGGAGACATTTGCATTGGGCGAAGAAAACCATCTGTTTGGGTGCACGGTATCCATTGGTATCGCTTCTGGCCGGTTCGACCAGAATCTGGATGCTAACACGCTGTATAAGATTGCCGACCAGCGCCTTTATATCGCCAAGCACACAGGCCGCAACCAGGTGTCGATG
>JAGVKI010000212.1 GCA_020050695.1 Alphaproteobacteria bacterium
GGCCTGCCAGGCAATGAAGATGATCCTCAGGCACGCTATGTCGAAGCAGTAATCAGCCTGCCGGGAAGCGCCATACGTGTGGCGTCGGTGTATGTGCCAAACGGACAGACGGCAGACTCGGAAAAATTCCCCTACAAGCTGCAATTTTTAGACCGGCTGGTTGCGCATGCCAAAACGCTTGAAGGATATGGCGAGGCACTGATTATTGGCGGTGATTATAATATCGCTCCCGAAGATCAGGATGCACACAATCCTGCCGCATGGGCAGGCAGCGTACTGACGCATGACCAGGTACGCCGCCAGTTCCGCCGCCTGTGCAATAGCGGGCTTTCCGATGCCTTCAGGCTGAAACATCCAACGAATGATACTGATGTTATTTATTCATGGTGGGATTACCGCGCTGGCGCATTACAGCGTGACGACGGGCTGCGCATCGACCATCTCATGGTATCGCCGCAGGCAGCTGATAAACTCACGTCATGTTATATGGAAAAGAAACTGCGCATGCTTGAAAAAGCATCCGACCATACGCCAGTCATCGGGGTGTTTGATTTTTAGGCAGCCAGCTTCACCTGGTTGCGGCCACCATTTTTTGCTTCATAGAGCATGGTATCTGCGCGCTTGAGCAGGTCTTCACCCGTATCGCCAGGATTCAATGTAGCAACGCCAATGCTGATGGTTTTATTGATCGACTGCCCCTGCGCATTGATTTTAAACGCGGTGCCTTCCACCTGCTCACGTACACGGTTTGCCGTGGTCATCGCTGCCTGAGCATCAGTTTCCGGCATCAGGATGACGAATTCCTCGCCGCCAAAACGTGCGGCAAGATCGGTTGAACGCACCACATTGATGATAATAAACGAAAGCTGTTTGAGCACCATGTCGCCTGCGTCATGGCCATAGGTATCATTGACCTGCTTGAAGTGATCCATGTCCATGATCATCAGCGCCAGCGGCTTATTATTTTTAAGCGATTCCTGCACCATGTTGGTTAAGTGGGTGTTCAGGTAATGGCGGTTGTAAAGGCCGGTGAGCCCGTCTGTCAGCGCCATTGAGATGCTCTGCTGATAGTTCGAGCGCAGCGCTTCCTGGTAACGCTTTCGCCTGATTTGCGTGCGCACGCGCGCCGTCATTTCGTTGCGATCAATTGGCATTGTCAGGTAATCATTGATGCCAAGCTCCAGTGATTTATACATCAGGCGCGTGTCGTCTTCATCCACCAGTACGAGCAGTGGCACATTGCGTGTTTCTTCCTGGCTTTTGATTTGTGATGCAAGGCGCAGGCCATCGGCGTCGCCCAGCGTGGTGCTGATCAGTACAGCGTCAAAATCACCGGCGGTTGCCTTTTGCAGCGCATCGGTGGATTCTTCCAGCCATTCCACCGTGTATTTTTCTTCGCCCAGCTTGGCGACAATCTGTTTTCCCTGCACGGTATCGTCATCGACCAGCAGCACGCGCGCACCGCTTACGTCAGAGACCATCTGCGTGTCGCTCTGAATACCCATCTGCAAGCTGGTTTTATCGCGTAAGCGAAGTTCATCGAGCAGCATCTTGATACGTATAAGCGATTTAACGCGCGCAAAAAGCGCCATATCGTTAATTGGTTTGGTCAGGAAATCATCAGCGCCGCAATCGAGGCCTTTCAGGCGGTCAGCCTTTTCCGAAAGCGCCGTTACCATCACCACGGGGATGTGCGAGATTTCAGGATCTTCCTTGATTTTTCTGCAGGTCTCAAACCCGTCCATGCCAGGCATCATCACATCGAGCAGGATAATATCAGGCTTATGTGCCTTAGCCTGGGTAATGGCTTCAAAACCATCGCGCGCAGTGATCACATCGTAATACTCACTGGTCAGCTTAGCTTCCAGTAGTTTCACGTTTGCGGGAATATCGTCTACTACCAGAATCTGTGCGGTCATGGTTAAACCAACTCCTCTTCGCCTAGGAACTTGCGCACCGTATTGAGGAACGGCACAATCGAAATCGGCTTTGAAATATAGGCTTCACAGCCTGCTGCCAGAATTTTTTCTTCGTCGTCCTTCATCGCAAATGCAGTCACTGCGATGATAGGTATGGAACTGATCGCATCTTCTGATTTGAGCTTGCGGGTAACATCCAGCCCGGAAATTTCAGGTAGCTGAATATCCATCAAAATCAGATCCGGGCGCTCGCTTCGCGTAAGCGTGATCGCTTCCAGGCCTTCCTTCGTTTCGATCGTCTCATAACCATGCGCCGTGAGCAGGTCACGGAATAATTTCAGGTTCAGATCGTTATCTTCGACAATCAGGATGCGTTTTTTCATGGTGTATTTGGTATTGGCAACTCTTTAGAAATATTAGATGGCTTATGAGTAATAGACGCCAAGACTTAAAAATTTCCTAAATTTCCTGTATTCTATGCCCAGAATTCTTAAAATAATGTTTACTCACAGAAATTACAGAATTAATTGACATGACCATTGCCGTAAGCACCGAAGGCCTCCACCCTACCACCGAATCCTGCCTGGAAGCATTGCAGTGGCTTCAGGAAACAAAAGAATGCCGCAACGTGCTCGATATGGGCTGTGGTAATGGCATTTTGTCCGTAGTTGCCGCCAGTATCTGGGATGCGAAAGTACTGGCAGCCGATATTTCGGATAAAGCCGTGGAAGATACCCGCCAAATGGCCGCGGCTAACGGTTTAGGGGATGTTATTAGCGTTATTCGCAGCGACGGAATTGATAACCATTTGATAAAGAACAATTCACCCTATGATTTGATCTGTTTTAACCTGCTGGCCGAGCCGATTATCAAATCTGCCCCCCTCATAAAGGCACTTCTGGCAAAAGATGGAATATGCATTATTTCTGGAATTTTACGATGGGAAAGTGAAGCCGTTATAAATACATTTAAAGAATTAAATATTGAAATATATAAAGAATTATCCAATACCCCCTGGTGCACCTACCTGCTTTGTCATAAAACTGAAACAGGGATTTTTTAACGTCATTAAAACTTAACTGTAGTAGAACTAAGGGCTATATTACGCTCAAACTATGGATATGTGTCAATTTTAACTGGTAGATACGAATGCCCCCACGGCCACCAGAACCTACACTTACTTCAGGACCCCCCTCAAGACCAGGGGCTGGCCGTCCTGCAACTTCGCCTCAGGAATATGAAGCGAATAGGATTGACGCAAATATTGAGCGCACCGCTCAGGCAAATAATTTCAGCTTCCGCAGCGCCATGGGCCGTTTCCGTGAGCAGGTTGCTACCACCCGTGCAGACGTGGAAGCCCGCCGCGGACGGGGCGAAAGCGTTCGTGACCCCTATGAAGGCATTACCGAAGAAATGCTCCAGAGTGTGAGCCAGCAATATACGCAGGCCACGCAGGCTATTAAACAAGATATTAAAGACCTCTATGCCAGCAGCCCGCCAGGTGGCCCTCCGCCTGATCCACGCTGGGTACAAAGACAGATCAATACTATCAACCAGCGTCACACCACAGCCTTTAACGCAAGTATAAGCGAGCAATTCGGCAATCAGGGTGAATTGATCCTGCAAGGCGTAAGTGGCCATACGCAGCGCCCGGGTGTCATCGACAAATACCTGTCTAAACTAGCCACGCCCGGCGGCTTTCTTGGCGCAGCTGGCCTTGGTATTGCTGCCTTCCTGGGTATGGGCGGTATGGGCGGCGGCATATTAGCCATTGGCGCAGGGCTTCTTGCAGGCGTTGCAGGCGGCGCCCTTGGCGGCAGCGTCAATGAGTGGATTACAGGCAGGAATGGCAGCCAGGTGCAACCGGCGCCACCTATCCCTGATATTAATGCGCCGGGTCAGAACCCAGCGCCACAGCCTGGTCAAAACATGGTTCCCGGGGATTTAACCCCTGGAGCATCACCACCGCCACCTCCAACGCAGGCAGCGCCAGCACGTGGAGTTAGCTAATAAATACAAATACTTATATGCAAGAATACAGACTGTAATAAATTGGTCACAAAGGGAAACAGAAAGCTAGCGCACGTAATTAAAGCTTAACTTGTTCCCGGCAAACAATATGGAATAATGAACTAAGTTAATAGTACGCGATAAATAAAGGATGATGTTATGACTTCTACCGCCCCAAGTACTGCTCCAAGCGCAGCCGCATCCGCAGCGGGAGCATCACGTCCAGCTGGTAGCAGCGCCCCCAGCGTTATGTCTTCTACACCTACCGCTACAGGCCCAGGCGGCAGCGCACCAGAAGAAGGTGGCATCATGGGATTCCTCAAAAAGAACTCGGGCATGCTCATCGGCGGCCTGATCGGCGCAGTTATTATGATGATGACCGGCGGCGGCGCGATGGGAATGCTCTTCCCAATTATCGGCGCATTGCTGGTTGGTATGCTCGGTGACGACAAAGGCATGCTCAGCGGCATCCGTGAATCCATTATGCCAAGCCGCACCCCAGCAGGAAGCGGCCCTGGCGCAAGCGGCCCTGGCGTAAGCGCTCCTGCTGCAGGCGTTTCTGTTGCACCTACCACCCCGCCACTTGCTATTGAAGCCAATGCCTCATTAGTGGTGCGCAACAGCACGGGTGTTGTGAGCGGTGTCGCAGTAAATGGCCAGCCTACCTTTGCTCCGCCTACGGGTTCAGGCCCGGCAGCAAGCGGCCCGGATATCCAGATTGTTGAAAACGCACCACGCGCATCGGGCGCCACTGCTTCAACCCCTGCATTCCGCTACACCGGTCAGGTAAAGGGTAATGATTTTGTGATTACCAGTGTGCAGGCTGTTATCCCTGGCAGCAACCCGCCAGAATTTGGCTTGCCTTCACGCCCAGTACCACCCGTTTCATTACCTATTGATGCAACGACTGGTGCAGTGAACTTCAACCAGCCAGCACCTACTCCACCTGCGCCAGCAAGCGGCCTTGCAGCTGCTCGTGAGCAGGCAACGAGTGTTGCTGCAGCAAATAACAACCGCAAAAACTTTAACCTTACCGAACTGGGTGACAATAAAGTATCTATCACGCTAGACCCGGTAGTACGTGATGGCGCTTCCTACCAGACCACTATGATTGGTAGCCGCGCTGCCGACGGTACGGTAACGTTTGATCGTGCAACCATGACTGAAACCAAAGGTACTCCACCAGTAACCAGCCCTGTAACAAACCCAAGCACTGGCGGCACTGAGTTCAAGGTAACGGGTTACATTCCGCCAGTTCGCGCAACTGCACCGGTTGCACCAGCCACCACTTCTACCGTTGCTGTGACGCAAGGTGAAGCAGGCAACGCTACCGAAGCAGTTGTAGACTTCACGCTCTCAGGCAGGAAAAAACTTGAAGCGGCACAAACGGTGGCACGCACAGCGCGTAATACGGAAATTGTTGGTGCACTCAATGGCGCGCCTAACGCCAACCAGGCGCTCAACGGTCTGGAAAGCACCATTGCTCGCCAATATACAAACAGCGGTATGAATCCATTTGATGCTAACGTAGCCGCACAAAGTGTTGCTGGCTTCTACGCGGAATCCGATAACCGCGGTGCTGTGCTCAATGAAGCAGCCCTGCGTGCCCAGCTTGAGGCTGCAAAGCGTCCCGCCTTTGCTGCAGGCGCTACCGGTGATCGTGTATTTAGCGATGATCAGGTAAATGCGATCATTGCCGAAACCAAGAACCACCATACCCAGATTGTTGCGGGTCTGAATGGCAAACCACTTCAGGCAACACCGGGTGCTTCAACCCCAGCCCCTGCAACGGCTGCTGGTGTAGATATTGCACGCGTTGCTCCGCCAATGGCACCGCCATCGGCATCCACCCCATTCAATCCAGGCACAGCAATCCCGGGTGCAGTACCACCATCCGCGCTGAACCCTAGCCGCTAAGATTGATACGTACAAAAAAAGCCCCACCAGAATAATCCGGTGGGGCTTTTTTTATACCCTTAGCCAGAGCGCCTATGCTTTGCGCTTTTTAATTAGTTCATCAACAATTTCAGGATTGGTCAGGGTGGAAGTATCCCCCAGATTACTGAACTCCCCTTCTGCAATCTTACGCAGGATGCGGCGCATGATTTTCCCCGAGCGTGTTTTGGGAAGCGCCGGAGTAAAATGCAAATGGTCCGGCGTTGCGATCGGGCTGATTACAGTGCGCACATGGCGTATGATCTCCGCATGCAGGCCGTCGCTATACTCAATGCCCGTATTAAGCGTGACATAGGCATAGATACCCTGCCCCTTGATGTCGTGCGGGAAACCCACCACCGCAGCTTCCGCTACATGGGCATGCGCCACCAGTGCGCTTTCAATCTCAGCTGTACCAAGGCGATGGCCGGATACGTTCAGCACATCATCCACACGGCCGGTGATCCAGTAGTAACCGTCCTCATCGCGCTTTGAGCCATCCCCGGTAAAATACATGCCGGGAAACTGTGAGAAATAGGTCTGTTCAAAACGCTCATGGTCACCATAAATCGTGCGTGCCTGCCCCGGCCATGAATCA
>JAGVKI010000171.1 GCA_020050695.1 Alphaproteobacteria bacterium
CAGAAGTATTCCATGAACTCAAACACCGCTTAAGCGAAGAAGGCCTGAACACCAGCGTAGGTGACGAAGGCGGCTTTGCACCGAAAATCGGTAAGTCGGATGAAGCGCTGTCCTACATCATGCAGGCGATTGAAGGCGCAGGTTACAAGCCGGGCGAAGATATTGTGCTGGCGCTGGATTGCGCAGCAAGCGAATTCCACCATGAAGGCAAGTATGTGCTCGAAGGTGAAAACAAAACCTATGATTGCGGCAAGCTGCTGAAATATTATGAAACGCTGGTAAGCCGCTATCCTATCGTATCCATTGAAGATCCAATGGCCGAAGATGATATTCTTGGCTGGCGCGAGATTACCGAACTGCTTGGTGACCGTGTGCAGCTGGTAGGTGACGATCTGTTTGTGACCAACCCTGCAATCCTGGCTAAGGGCATTGATGAAGGCCTGGCCAACGCGTTGCTGGTGAAGGTAAACCAGATCGGCACGCTGACCGAAACGCTGCAGGCAGTGAATATGGCGCACCGCGCTGGCTACCGCGCGATCCTGTCGCACCGCTCAGGCGAGACGGAAGATACCACCATTGCGCATCTTGCTGTGGCAACGGGCTGCGGCCAGATCAAAACCGGTTCGCTTTCGCGTTCGGATCGCCTGGCTAAGTACAATGAACTGATCCGTATCGAAGAAGAGCTCGGTGATGTGGCACTTTATGCAGGCCATGCCATTTTAGAATAGTCCGGTATTGGCTGGCGTTGCTTTCCTATGTGTTTTGTAAGCAACGCCTCTTTATTGTCTGATTTTTCTTAATAAAAATACTTCCCAAAACGGGGCGCTTTGGGTAAAGTCATTGTTTATATGAGAAAAAATGCCACATATTCTGACAACCGCCCCCCGTTTATTAAACGGGTAGGAGGGCATTTGCTCGTTGTATTTGCTATATTTTACCTTGGATTTCATGCGGTTAGCGGTGATCGCGGTCTGTACGCCCTGTTTCGGGAAACCCGTAAGTTGGATACGCTCACTATGCAGCTTGAAGAAGTGCGTGCTGAGCGCCTTGCCCTGGAACATAAGGTGAAATTGCTGTCCGGCCAGTCGCTTGACCTGGATATGCTCGATGAACAGGTGCGCCGTATCCTCGGCCTTACCGGAAATGACGAAATTGTCTATTTCCTTGATGAAGAAGACAAAGCGAAATAGCCCCCATTCCTGCTAAGTTACCGACTTACCGTTAGCCCCACAATGTATGGTGCGGCGCAGCATTTTTGCAGGCATTAATTTGCTTGCCACAAGCGCGGTTTTTGGTGTTTATAGCTGGGTTGCCGCGCCATAATATTCTTGTCCGGGCGCGCGACATTACCGTTGAAGATTTTGGAGATTACATGCCTCAAGTAAAAAGCACTGCCCAAAATAATACCAGTAAAACGCGCACAGAAGACAAAGTAATGAACGCAACGACGAACACGCCCGTTACCAAAGAACTGCTGTTTAAACTTTACAAGGACATGCTCCTTATCCGCCGTTTTGAAGAAAAGGCCGGCCAGCTGTATGGCATGGGCCTGATTGGCGGCTTCTGCCATTTATATATTGGCCAGGAAGCGGTTGTCGTCGGCATGCAGTCCTGCATTACCCCCAACGACGCCGTTATCACCAGCTACCGCGACCATGGCCACATGATCGCCTGCGGCATGGACCCTAAGGGTATCATGGCGGAACTGACTGGCCGTATCGGCGGTTTTTCCAAAGGCAAGGGCGGTTCGATGCATATGTTCTCGACCGAAAAACATTTCTACGGCGGCCACGGTATCGTAGGCGCGCAGGTGCCGCTGGGCACCGGTATCGCATTTGCCCATAAATACCGCAATAACGGCGCACTCAGCCTCGTCTATTTCGGCGACGGTTCGGTGAACCAGGGTCAGGTATATGAAGCCTTCAACATGGCGAGCCTCTGGCAGCTGCCGGTGATCTACATCATCGAAAACAACGAATATGCGATGGGCACCAGCGTAAAGCGCAGCCATTCGACCACCGAACTGTTCCGCCGCGGCGAAGGCTTTGCCATCCCGGGCCGCCAGGTAGACGGTATGGACGTGGTTGCCGTGCGTGAAGCGGGCGCCGAAGCGGTTGCTCATATCCGTGCGGGCAAGGGCCCATTCCTGCTGGAAATGAAAACCTACCGCTATCGCGGCCACTCCATGTCCGATCCTGCGAAATACCGCAGCAAGGAAGAGGTGGAAAAATACAAAGAACAGCATGATCCGATCGAGGGCCTGAAAGCCCGTATGATCAGGGAGAAGTTTGCTACCGAAGACTCCCTGAAGGAAGTCGATAAGGAAATCAAATCGATCGTTGCTGAAGCCGCCCAGTTTGCACAGGATAGCCCGGAACCACCGGAATCCGAACTGTGGACGGACGTACTGGTATAAGGCAGTTTTTCTGCCGCTTCCATAAGCGCACCGATAAAGTGCTATGGCCATAACCTGTGGAGCGAAGGCGTATGCTGGAGATATTCGACAAGGCTATAGAATATGCAAGGGACTATATGACCTATAGTGCTTTCCAAGCCCGTGCCGAGATATTGAAAAATGCAGGCGATACAAGCGCATGGCGTTTGCACTGGCAGGCCTACAAGGTCATGAAAATAGCGGAAGCGCGCTGTTCTGAAAATCGTCTGCGCGATCCGCAGGGATCCCATGAAACGCAGATGACCACAGGCGAACTGGTAGAAGAGATCGGTTGCATGAAGGCCAAATACGGTTACGGCTGGCAGGAAGGTGATGGATGGCTGGTAAAGGATTATCCCAAGCCTTCCGAACTGATCGATACACTCTCTTTTATCCGCAAACTCGGAGTGAAGTTTGAGCGTCTTGATAGCAATGATATTCGAGACGCTGTGCATTTGCGCGTATCGCTGGAGGATTTTGACCTGATCTATAATCCTGTTGCGGATTTTGAGAATAAGCAGCAGTGGGGCAGGGGCTGATGCAACTTTTCCAGCTTGCCATTGAGCAGTTACGGGCGATCCAGAAGCTGATTCCAGAGATTAAAGAGGAAGCGGCGAGGCAATCGACCAATGTGATCGAGGGCGTCAATATTCCATTTCTGCCCATGACGGTAGGGCCAGTAGATGAACCGGGCGCAGAGCCATCGGTGGCGCCAGATATTGACCTTAATCTTCCGGGCTCCAAAGGCAAGCCTACCGATTATGCGGCTGTTCAGGCGGGGGTGAATGATTTTGTATATTCCGCCCTGCTTATGGCTTTTACCCATGCCCAGGGCCCTGTGGCAGACAATACTCCGATGGATGATATACCCCTGGTCCGGCTTGCCAGGGACAATGAGGATTCCAACCAGATTTATCTCAATTTCGAGAAGCTTGATGTCGATA
>JAGVKI010000141.1 GCA_020050695.1 Alphaproteobacteria bacterium
CCTAGCCTGGGCGGCAGCATTGGCAATATATATACCCATGCGGCAGCAGGTGCAGTCGTGCGCATTGGTTATGACCTGCCCGCTGATTACGGCCCGCCGCTAATTCAGCCTAACCTGCCGGGCTCTGACTTCTTTATCCCAAATACGGATTTCAGCTGGTATTTATTTGCCGGGCTTGAGGGCAGGGCGGTTGCACGCAATATCTTCCTCGACGGTAATACGTTCCAGGATAGTCCAAGCGTGGATAAATACCCGCTGGTGGGCGGCGCGCAGTTTGGTCTTGCTTTTATCTTTGATGATACGCGCCTTGCTTACACGCAGGTACTGCGTACTAAAGAGTTCCAGGGGCAACCGCGTAATGACTCGTTTGGTGCCTTTACCGTTTCACACCGTTTCTAGCGCTGTTTGCCGTAGCGCTCTTCGAGCACTTCATCAACGCTTGCGGTAATTGCGCGGTATAGCTGCTCGGTGAGGTGCGGGCCTATGGATTCGGAAAGCCCTGTAAGGATATTGGATATTGTGCCTGTGGTTATGTCACGGCCTGTGTCGTTGTCGCTTTTGGTGACCAAGCCTGTACGGTAGCCGATATAGAACATGCTCATATAGCTTATCTGTGTACGCAGGTAATCATATGCTTTGGGCACCCCAGCTTCTTCGGCCTGGATTTGCAGGCGTTTTCTCTGCTCTTGCTTAATAGCTGATATGCCACCATGCAGCTTGTGCTCGGCATGCAAAAATGCATCATCCATAATGCTATCGACCTGCCGCTTTGCATCATCCGGGTTAGGGATGTTGGACAACTCGATCTTTGCTGGCAATTGAAAGACTTTATACGCAGGCTGTGCCATAGCACTAGTCCTGCTGTATCAGTTTTTTCTGCGTATCAGAATAGGCTGTTTCCTGGTCTGTATGACTGCCGGGTGTAGTGTGGAATTTTTGTATGGCGCTCGCGTCGGCTAATGACACAAGATGCGCCAGCAAATCAACTCCCTCGTCTACACTAATTAATGTTGCGGCAGTTACACGTGTTACATGACTCTTCATGGTCATCCTCCCGTTTTCGTGTATAGCACGCAAGGATAATAGCCGTTTTGCCTGATTAGTAAACAGCTTTAATTCCTTAAGAAAATGGCATTAACGCAGGTTGCAAAAGCCGTATTAATTCTTATGCCTTAAGGGTGGGCATAAATAGCGCAGCATCAGGTAACCCATTATAGAAGCAAGTAAAGACCCGAAGATCACCCCGGCCTTAACCATTTGCTGCACCTGCGAACTGTCAAAGGCCAGCAGGCCGATAAACAGGCTCATGGTAAAGCCAATACCCGCAACCAGCGAAACGCCATACACATGCCGCCAACCCATGCCTTCGGGTAAACGGGCCAGCCTTAGCGTAACCAGCAGCCAGGTGGTGCAGAAAATACCGATCTGTTTTCCGAAGAACAGGCCAAGCGCAATGCCAAGCGGTACAGGTGACAGGAGCATGTCCATCGTCATTCCGGTAAAATCAATACCCGCCGCTGTGAATGCGAATAATGGCAGCACCAGGAAGCTAACCCAGCCGTGCAGCAAATGCATGCAATGCTTAAGCGGACTGTAGCGCTGGTCATCGTCTTCATTGCCATCGCGCAGGGGAATAGCCATACCCACGGCAACACCTGCAATGGTGGTATGGATACCTGCGTGGTGCAGGCAGAACCATAAATAGATGCCCACTATCGTATAGGGCGTCATTGCATTGACGTTTCGCGCATTAAGCAGCATCAGGGCTGCGAAGCCTGCAAACGCCATAAGTAGCGGCGTATAAGCAAGGCCTGCGGAATAGAAAAGGGCGATGATGATGATGGCAAACAGGTCATCGAAAATAGCAATGGCCAGCAGGAAGATTTTAGCAGAAGGCGGCACGTTCTTACCTGCCAGTACCACAACCGCCAATGCAAAGGCAATGTCCGTAGCTGATGGGATAGCCCAGCCTGCATGGTGTTCAGGGGTTGTATGATTATATGCCAGATAAATCAGTGCTGGCGCAATAACGCCGCCAAGCGCAGCCAGCAGCGGCAGGCGAACCTGCCCCGGCCTGGAGAGGAACCCCTCAAGTATTTCCACTTTTAATTCCATGGCGACCACGAGAAAGAAAAACACCATGAGTACGTCTTTCACCCATTCCTTGAAAGGGGTGACGATGCCGTATTCGCCCACCGTAAGGCCAATGGGTATATGAATAAACGATTCATACCAGTCATGCATAAAAGAGTTGGCGATCACTGTTGCAAGCACGAGGCTGCCGATCATTACCAGGCCAGCGGCAGATTCGGTGGCGATAAACTTACGTACCAGACGCGGGAGGTTCGATACCATGAGCACTTCCTTGAAAATGTGAATTACATCCACTAAGTAATAGCACATAGCAGCTGAGGTCAACCAAGGAGAGTCATATGGAATATAGGCAATTGGGCCGTTCTGGCCTTAAAGTACCTGTGTTAAGCTACGGTACCGGTACCTTCGGCGGGACTGGTGAGTTCTTTGGGCGCTGGGGCAACAGCGACGTGAAAGATGCAACCCGCCTGGTGGATATATGCCTTGAGGCAGGGGTAAACCTGTTTGATACCGCTGATATTTACTCCAGCGGCGCTTCGGAAGAAGTGCTGGGGCAAGCCCTTAAGGGCAAACGCGATCAGGCGTTGATTTCGACCAAATCCACTTTCCGCTTCAGTGATGAAGTCAACGATGTGGGTTCCTCGCGCTATCATATCATCAAGGCCTGCGAAGCCAGCCTGAAGCGCCTTGGAACGGATCACATTGATATATACTTCATGCATGGTTTCGATGCACAGACTCCGGTGGATGAAACGCTTAGCGCGCTTGATAACCTGGTGACCAGCGGCAAGGTGCGTTATATCGGCTGCTCTAACTTCTCCGGCTGGCATCTTATGAAGTCGCTCTCGACGTCTGAAAAATATGGCCTGGCGCGATATGTGGTCTATCAGGGCTATTACTCGCTGGTTGGCCGTGATTATGAATTTGAACTGATGCCGCTTGGTCTTGATCAGGGCGTTGGCCTTATGGTGTGGAGCCCACTGGGCTGGGGAAGGCTTACCGGCAAGATCCGCCGTGGCCAGCCGCTTCCTAAGGGGCGCATTGAATCTGGCGGCGCTGT
This sequence comes from Alphaproteobacteria bacterium, assembly GCA_020050695.1. Taxonomy (GTDB): domain Bacteria; phylum Pseudomonadota; class Alphaproteobacteria; order Rickettsiales; family SXRF01; genus JAGVKI01. The sequence continues at coordinate 3,155 of JAGVKI010000141.1, forward strand.
GGGCGGGCCGGAAGTGGCAGACGATTATCTCTATGATGTGGTAGACGCACTGGACGTGGTTGCCAAGCAAACCGGCAAGACCGTGGCGCAGGTGGCGCTTAACTGGCTGCTACAGCGCCCGACGGTATGTAATGTTATTATCGGTGCGCGCAATGAGCAGCAGCTGCGTGATAATCTTGGTGCGGTGGGCTGGAACCTTAACGAAGAGCAGGTGGCAATCCTCGATGCAGCAAGCAAGCGCACACCAGTATATCCATACTGGCACCAGCAGGGTTTTGCAGAGCGCAATCCGTTTCCGGTCAGCTGAGAAATTTTGTAAAGCCAGCGACCGGTTCACGTTCCGTAACCAGCGTGTTTTCGATTTTTGACGTATCTTCGTAGCCGAGCGACATGCCGCACACGACCTGCTCATCGGACTTTAGCGACAGGTGCTTTTCAATAATGCTGTGGAACTGGGTGAATGCTGCCTGCGGACAGGTATGCAGGCCGCGTGCACGCGCCGCGATCATGATATTTTGCAGGAACATGCCGTAATCCAGCCAGCTGCCTTGCTGCATAACACGGTTTATGGTGAAAATAAGGCCTACCGGCGCATCAAAGAACACATAGTTGCGCGCGTGCTGCGCCTGCATGCGTGCTTTGTCCGTTTTTTCAATCTTGAGCAGTCCGTATAAATCCCAGCCCACCTTGCGCCTGCGTGCCAGGTACGGGTCGACCCACTGGGTAGGGTAATAATTATATTCCTCGCTATGCTGCTTTACTGCTTCGGGATCGAGGTAGGCTTTCACAATATCGGTAGATAAGGCTTCTTTGGCTTTTCCGGTCAGCACATATACCTGCCATGGCTGCGTATTGGTGCCAGACGGCGCACGCGATGCTAAAGCCAATATGTCGCTAATGGCGCTTTGCGGCACTGCCTTGGGCAAGAAGGCGCGCACTGAGCGGCGGCTGCGGATAGCTTCATCAATAATGGCGGTATTGTCTTGCATAGGTGCTTCTATCGTTTGCGCTGGGAATCAGTACCGTCCTTGCCGTCGCGTTCGTTATTCTTATTGTAACGTTCCTGCCAGGAGTCCGGTTGCCATTGTTGTAATGCGTCTGCGCCGGGCTGTCCAGTTACAGGCCCAATGGAAGGGTATGTGGGATTAAAGTAAGGTTGCGGGTACATGCCGGGCGGCAGAACTACCGGAGCATCTCCCGGTGAGATCAAAGGATAGCGAGGCTTGTAGCGGTCATCGCTGCGGCGGTTTGTAGGCGTATTGGGATGTTCGGGGAATGTATCTTCCTGTCTTGCTGCGGGAATAATGACGCCAGCCAGCACTACGGCGCATACGGTTCCCATAAGGTATTTAAGGTAGCTGCTTTTGCGCTTTGCGCTAAAACCGGAGATGGCGGCCTGCGATTCTTCTTCGCTGAAGTCCGGCAGGGTGTTGGCATATTTCATGGATACATAATCGCGGAAGGCAAGAACTTCTGCATCTTTGCTGCCACTGAACGCTACGTCTTTTTTAAACTGCCTGTAGGCGCTGATGGATTCGGCGAGGCGCTGCGCATCATTGAGTGGTTCATCGGGTATCTCGCCTAGCGGCTCGACCATATAGTTAAACCGCTCGATATAGGTTTCGCATATATCGGGGGTGACGGCTTCCTTCAATATCGGGTAATAGGTACTGATATACTGGTTGAAGCGGGCGGCGCGCACCGCAGGTTGGCGGTTGGTCTGGAGGCGGCTATCCTCATAATCGAGGAAATCGCGGTATGCCTCACGCAGCATCCTGTCAAAGTGAAGGTAGTTTGGATTTTTATTTTCTTCGGGCACGTTAGTTACGCCTGACCCCTGTATATTGTTATTATCCTAGCTACCATCACTTTTCCAAGAACTCAAAATAATTAGGCTATCTTATAATTGTTTTGTTGTGGATCGCGTGCTCCCCTTATCTGCTCTTTGCGGTGCTTGCGCTGCCAGTAAGGCAGTTCAGGATCGTTTGCGCCTTCAGCAAAGCTGAGGGGTTTATGGTGATGTGTAGAGTGCGTGGTACGTGCAAGTTCCTCGAAAGTGGGTATTTCCCCTCTCTGGGCCGCTTCAGCCATATCGCCCCAATGGCGGGCAAACGCATCCGGGGTATGTGCCGGATCAGCAATATCGGCATTGTTCATGCTGAACAAATTAAACAGCTGTTTGACGGCATCCAGAAGTGGCTTGTCCAGAAGCGGCGCCGCTTTCTGGCCTGCCTTGTCAGGCCGGTCGCCCAGGCCTTCGCGCCACAGCGTTCCGGCAGGAATGAATCCGCCTTTACGCAGGTTGGAGGCATCAATCAGACCTTGCATGTAGTCGCGCTGGTCTTCATAGGTCGCCGGCATAAGGGCGGTTTTGCCCTTGGCTTTTGGCATTGGGCTCAGGCCGTTTAGCTGGCGTAGCGTTTCATGCGGGTTGGTAATGGCGGTGCGGTTTTTCTCAGGCACGTTGGTGCGCGCCTTGGCCTCGTGCATTTCCAGTTTTGACAGCACCGTTTCGCGGACATCGATAATCCCCAGTTCCGGGTTACGCTCGGTGCCTGAAAGCACAAGGCTGGAATTACTGGTATCGAGTTCCTGGCGGGTGTGGATTTTCCACGTACCGCTTTTGGAGGTGCCGATAGCCGATTGACGCAGGAAGCCCGACGTGCTGCCCACTTCATAGGCATCTCTGCCACTGCTCATGGTCAGCGGTATCATGCGGCCATCGGGGCTTTCGAGTACCATAAACTGGTCTACGCGGCTGGTGTCCTTGAACTTTACACGCAGGCTGGCATAGCTGCAGCACATATCATACGTAGGGGGTAGATTCACACTGTAGGTATAAGCGCGGTGTTTTTCAGCTTCCTCTACTGCTTTTACGGCATCTACATAATACGGATCTTTGTCGGATACGTATTTTGTATCGATGACCTCGGCTTTGAGTTTGGCCAGTGCCTCATTGTACTTATGCGCCTTGATGAGGGTAGGGATGTCGCCCGACTTATCGATCATGAAGCTTAAGTCGTTGTACATTTGTACGCGTTCAAACGCATTGTTTACATGGTTTTCCCAGCGTTTTTCATCATCCTGGACGGCCTTGCCCGGATCACTTTTGAAGCTGGACATTTCAATGGTCATTTGTGATGGCTGGCCATTGAGTACCACTTCACGGCCGTCTGCACCTTCGCCTACCGTTACCTTGGTTTCGGTGCGGCCATTTCTGGTGAGTTTCATGCGTTCCTGCTGCATCAGCTTCAGGCGCTGCGTCATTTTTATCCAGCTGTCGGGCTCGGCCTCTGTCGCATTTTCACGAATGATAAATTCGCCGTATCCCGCGCCTTGCGGAGCAAAACGCCAGCCGGTTTTCTCATCCACCATGTAGAGAACATCATCCTTGGTGGGTTCATTGAGCGGTTTACGCAGGTAAATGGGTTCGCAGGCAGACATGAAGGCATCCATCACTTCCGATGAACTTGCATCAGGGTAGAGTATGCGTGCTGCCAGTATAACGCCGGCAGCGGTGGGGGATGCAAAGGAGGTGCCGCGCAGGTTATAATGCAGACCTTGTTCGTCAGTACCTTCGCTGCGCATGGCTGCTTTTGCAAATAGTTCGACGTCTGCTTTAAGTGCGGTCACGAGTTCTGGCGGATAGACGGTAACGTCGTCCAGGTCTTTGGGCGATTTAGGCTTTGGCTTTCCTACCATCTTCCAGAGATTATCCTCGATAATCTGTTTGTAGTTGGGGTTCAGGTATTGGGTTTTTACCGGTGTGCCGTCCGCGTTCCAGCGTGGACGCTGGATAATGGCG
>JAGVKI010000230.1 GCA_020050695.1 Alphaproteobacteria bacterium
AAATGCGCGAAGATAACCGCATTACCATTATTTCGGACCAGGAATCCCTTAAGGCAACAACGGTTTCTGTGGCTTCCAGCTGGCAGGAGCGCCTGAAATCTGCCCGTGATGCCAATGAAAGCAAGCCTTCCCTGAGCCAGGCGGTCTAAAACAGCGAAAACAGCAGGTTTTTAGCGGAAATTTGGTCAAATAACTTGACCTTGCTTGCGTAAAACATACACTTTGTCTCCCTTAAATCCAAAAATTGGGATTTTGGGCGTAAATACTATAGCAAAATCAAGAGTAAAAGATTGTATGAAACAGGCGGCACAAGTCAGCGCCAATGCTAAAATAGCGAGCGCCAGCACGACGGAGCAGGCAGAAAAGCTATTTGGCGCAGAAGTTATCGTAAAGGCGCTGGTCAACGAAGATGTGGATGTCGTGTTCGGTTATCCGGGCGGCGCAGTGCTGCCGGTATATGATGCGCTTTTCCGCCAGAACCAGCTGCGCCACGTACTGGTGCGCCATGAACAGGCAGCGACCCATGCCGCCGAAGGTTATGCACGCTCTACCGGCAGGGTAGGCGTGGTGCTGGTAACGTCCGGCCCAGGCGCGACCAATGCGGTTACCGGCCTGACCGACGCGCTGCTCGATTCGATTCCGCTGGTATGCATTACCGGCCAGGTGCCAACGCATCTGATTGGCTCGGATGCCTTCCAGGAGGCAGACACCACCGGTATCACCCGTTCCTGCACCAAATATAACTACCTGGTCAAGGATGCCGATGATATTGGCAAGATTCTGCATGAGGCATTCCATATTGCCCGCACCGGCAGGCCGGGCCCTGTAGTGATCGATATTCCTAAAAACCTGATGAACCAGAAAACCCTCTACGCAGGCAAAACACCGTTCGCGCGTCCTTCCTATAATCCGCAGACAGAGCCGGATATCCGCCAGGTGGAAAAAGCAGTAGCCCTGATGGCAACGGCTAAGCGCCCGGTGTTTTATGTGGGCGGCGGCGTGATCAACGCTGGGCCGGACGCCTGCAAGAAGCTTTTGGAATTCGTGCATATGACGGGTTTTCCGATCACCAATACGCTGATGGGGCTTGGCGCATTTCCGGGCACCGATCCGCAGTTTGTCGGTATGCTGGGCATGCATGGCTCGCTGGAAGCCAATATGTGCATGGCCGAGTGCGATGTGATGATCAATATCGGCGCGCGCTTTGATGACCGTGTGACGGGTCGTCTTGATGCCTTCTCCAAAAAGTCGAAAAAAATCCATGTCGATATTGACCCGTCCTCGATCAATAAGGTCGTGCATGTGCATGTGCCTGTGGTGGGTGATGCGGGCCGTGTGGTCGAACTGATGACGCAGCTATGGAAGAAAAAGAACGTGCAGCCGGAAAAAGAAGCCACGAAACAGGATTTGGCTGAGTGGTGGACTAAAATCAGCCAGTGGCGCGAGCGCAAAAGCTTTTCCTACAAGCAGCCTGCGGATAAGGAAATCAAGCCGCAATATGCGCTTGAGCGTTTGTACGAACTGACCAAGGGCCAGAACCCGTATGTGACGACCGACGTGGGCCAGCACCAGATGTGGGCGGCGCAGTTCCTGAAATTCGATAAGCCGAATCACTGGATGACCTCCGGCGGCCTTGGCACCATGGGATACGGCATGCCATCGGCCATGGGTGTACAGATCGCGCATCCTGATGCGCTGACCGTATGCGTGACCGGCGAAGCCAGCCTGATGATGAACATCCAGGAACTGTCCACCATCATGCAGTATCGCCTGCCGCTGAAGGTATTTATCCTGAACAACCGCTATATGGGCATGGTGCGCCAGTGGCAGGAAATGTTCCATGGCTGCCGTTATTCCGAATCCTACATGGATTCGCTGCCGGATTTCGTAAAGCTGGCGGAAGCCTACGGCATGAAGGGCCTGCGCTGCGAAAAACTGGCCGATGTGGATGCTACCATCAAGGAAATGCTCGCCATTCCTGGCCCGGTGATTGTCGATATGATGGTTGATCAGAACGAGAACGTGTACCCGATGATTCCGGCAGGCGCTGCGCATTATGAACTGGTGCTTGGGCCAGATGAAAAAGCGCCTGAAATTAAAACCAAGGATTTGCTGTAGGGAGATGACGATGGATAAAAAACCGCTTATTTCGGCTGATCTTCAGTTTATCATCGAGCACGGGCAGGACTATCCGCTCGCGTATCTTGCAGCGCTTCAGCTTAAGCCGATCCTGGATTCCCTTACCAACGACTTCCGTTCATCGCCGCAGGGCAAGCATACCGGCGCGCTTGAGCAGCAAGGTATTCCGCAGGATGTGATGCATACCGTGAAGCAGGCTACCATCCAGTTACAGGAACATCTGTTCGATTTGCAAAAGCTGATGATTGAGCATCCCGAGCAGAAGGAACATATCCAGGCGCAGCTTGATGAAACACGCACCGTTTCCGGCGCGCTGGTAGAGACCGTATCGGTGATCACCCAGTTTAAGGGCATGGCTGTCCAGCCAGCCCATCATAATACTGCTGTGCGTACGGCAGTGTAGGAATAGTAGGCCATGAAAGATATTGTTTACGACATCCCTAATCTTCGCCCCACCGTCCGCCGCCATACGCTTGCCGTAATCGTGGATAACGAATTCGGTGTGCTGGCGCGTGTGATTGGTTTGTTCTCTGGTCGCGGCTACAACATCGAAAGCCTGACGGTGGCGGAAATCGAGCATGACCAGAACCCGCTCAAAGGTGGCCGTTCACGCATTACGGTGGTGACCTCCGGTACGGAAGTCGTGATCGAGCAGATCAAGAAATTACTCGAGCGCATGGTGCCGGTATATAAGGTGCATGACCTGACGATTGAAGGCGCGCATGTGGAGCGCGAACTGGCATTGCTCAAAGTGGTGTGTGTAGGCGCTCAGCGACAGGAAGCGCTGCGCGTCGCTGATATTTTCCGCTCGCGCGTGGTGGATTCCACTTCGGAATCCTTCGTGTTTGAACTGACCGGCGAGTCAGCCAAAATCGATGCATTTATAGGCCTGCTTGAGCCGATGGGGCTGATTGAAGTATGCCGTACCGGTATTGCGGCGATGAGCCGTGGTAAGGCCGGAGTATAAGCCGCCACAGGCCAAACGGAGGGATGTATGTCAACCTTACTGGATAAACGCTACAGCCGCTACGCCAAGGATATTCTGGCTGCACTGATCGATGCGCCGACAGGGCATGGCAATGCAGCGGGCAGCTATATCCCCTACCGTCGTTATGAAATGTCTTTTCCTGAAGAGCAGATGCCTGAACCGGTGGGAAAATATACCGACCTGGTCGCGGGCCGCATCAGCCCAAAGGAGTTCCACAAAGGAAGCGAGATTCACGAAATGGCGTATGCCATCAGTGAGGCGATTGGGCAGGTGTTTGAAGGTACGGGTGCGCAATTTGCTGTTGAAGCGGTGGTCGACCCTGATGGGCGCGGTCTTGGCCATAATGTGAATTTCTTTTTGTATTCCGAGTCGCATGGCAGCGAAAGGGAACTGTCCGGTTACCTGAAAACGAACCGCCAGCAGCTGCTTACAAAGCTGGCCAGTCTTACCGAGGGCAAGGGCGGCGATTTACCTAAACATTAGGCTCAATAGGGTGTATGGGTTATGGGAACTGCGAACGTAAAAGTAGATTTTGGCGGATTAAAAAGAACTATCAGCAGGCTGATTGCCAAGCGTATGGCGCATGACCATCTTGATATGGATCATAAAAAACCCGAAGAGCCTAAAATTGTGGTTGAGCATTTCCAATTCACCGCAGAAAGTGTTTTGTTTAGCCAGCTTGAACAGTATCTGGAGGCGCGTACACCCGAAGAGCGGGAGCAAACCCAAAGCATGATGATCGATCGTTACCGCGAGACCGAAGAACTATGCCGCAAATATGATTTGTCGCTCGAATTCAGAAGCAAGAAGCGCCTGGATAAGGCAGTCGACACGGCGCATAAATACCTGGAGGCAATTAACGGAAAAGGACATGAGCACGACATATACTATATGACCATGCACCGTAAAAGCATGAGCGGACAGCTGCTAATGGAGTATTTTATCGCTGATATTATGAAAGATGCGTATCAGCATGTATTTAAAAAGCTGGGTATTGAGGTGCCGGACCTTCCCCCAACCCCAACGCGGCGGGTTGGGTAAATATATATGTAAATCATATATTTATCATACATTTACTCGTTTGGCGCCTTCTGCCTGCCGTGCGGATAGAGGGGAAAACAAAAAAAATCCCAAAAAAATCTATGAATCCTTTGATTTTAGCCGCGTTCGGGCTTATAACCATAACCCTTTGCCGCTAACTTATTTGACCATACAGAGGATATCATGCGCGTTTATTACGATCGGGATGCAGACTTAAACCTTATCAAAAACAAAAAGGTTGCCATCATTGGTTACGGAAGCCAGGGCCATGCCAATGCCGCTAACCTGCGTGATTCCGGTGTGAAAGATATTCGTGTGGCGCTTCGCCCGGATTCGATCTCGGTAGCCAAAGCCAAGAACGCAAAATTTGAAGTCGTGACCCCGGCAGAGGCCGCCGCGTGGGCCGATGTTGTCATGATCCTGACCCCGGATGAACTGCAGGCTGATATTTACGCGCAGGAAATTGCGCCGAACCTGAAGCAGGGCGCATCACTGGTATTTGCGCATGGTTTTAACGTGCATTTCCAGCTGATCGAACCGCGTGCTGACATGGACGTGTGGATGGTGGCGCCTAAGGGCCCTGGCCATACCGTTCGCGGCGAATACCAGAAGGGCGGCGGCGTGCCGTGCCTGGTGGCTGTTCACCAGAACGCTTCGGGCAATGCGCTTGAACTGGCGCTGTCCTATGCATCGGCTGTTGGCGGTGGCCGCAGCGGTATCATTGAAACCACGTTCCGCGAAGAATGCGAAACCGATCTGTTCGGTGAGCAGGCTGTGCTGTGCGGTGGCGTTACCGCGCTGATCCAGGCTGGCTTTGAGACGCTGGTGGAAGCGGGCTACGCGCCGGAAATGGCGTATTTTGAATGCCTGCACGAAGTAAAGCTGATCGTAGACCTGATCTATGAAGGCGGCATTGCCAACATGCGCTACTCGATCTCCAACACGGCTGAATATGGTGACTATGTGACCGGCCCGCGCGTGATCACCGAAGAAACCAAAAAAGAAATGAAGCGTGTTCTGGACGATATTCAGTCTGGCCGTTTTGCCCGTGACTGGATGCTGGAAAACAAAGCTGGCAAGCCGTCGTTCAAGGCGCGTCGCCGTCTGTCCGCTGAACATCCGATTGAAGAAGTGGGTGCAAAGCTGCGTGGCATGATGCCGTGGATTGCTAAGAACAAGCTGGTCGATAAAGCGAAGAACTAAGCTTACGCTTTGCGGCGGCTCGTAGGGTGAGGGCCGGGATGCGAGAA
>JAGVKI010000207.1 GCA_020050695.1 Alphaproteobacteria bacterium
GGCAGCCCTCGATCAGCTTATGCGGATCGTGGCGCATCATATCACGGTCTTTGCAGGTGCCAGGTTCGCCCTCGTCGGCGTTTACCACCAGGTAAGACGGGCGGCCATCGGACTGTTTAGGCATAAACGACCATTTCATACCGGTAGAAAAGCCTGCGCCACCGCGTCCGCGAAGGCCGGAAGCCTTCACTTCTTCAATGATGGCTTCCTGCCCTTTAGCAAGGAGCGCCTTGGTGCCATCCCAGTCGCCGCGCGACTTTGCGCCTGCCAGCTTCCAGTCATGGTGGCCATAAAGGTTAGTAAAAATGCGGTCTTTATCTGCAAGCATATTACATCACATACCAGTTATTATTAAACGTAACGACACAACCATTCATGTCGAACCAGATTTGGCCGGAGCCGATCGTAATTCCCTTGTCGCCAATCACGCTGGGTGTCCAGTCGACCTTGGCAAGGGTATTGTTAAAGCGCTGCGTAAACACCGCATCAAAATGCTGTAGGAACGCCTCGCGGTTATCAAGCTTGATCTGCTTGTCGCGGAACATGATACGCACCGGGTAGCACACCGAGGTCGCAATACTGTTGCGGTCAAGCGCCTTTACCGCTGTATGGAACGCACGGATTTTGATCTTCGCGTCCTGCGGCACAAGCGCCTGCTGGTACTCCACCATCTGCTTCTCGTATTCGGCATCCATTTGCGCAGGCGTAGCATTAGCCTGCGCAGCTGCGGTCAGCAGCATGGTCGCCAAAACCAGAATATTGCGGTGGCGCAGGAGCATTATTTCCCCCCAGCGGATTTAAGTGAGGTCAGGCCTGAGGCAGGTTCACTGCTGGTGCGGGCCGACTGCGGGCCAGGCTTAGGCTGTTTGCCGCTGGCCAGTGCGTCAAGCAACTGCGTGACGTTTTCCGGGGTCAGGTCTTCGTAGAAATGGTCGGCATCCACGCTGGTCACCTGCATCATCGGCGCGTTTACGCATGCGCCCAGGCATTCCACTTCCTTGATAGTGAACATACCATCCGCCGTGGTCTGGCCACAACGCACGCTCAGGTGCTTTTCGCATGCTTCCACAATAGCGCCTGAACCGCGCAGCCAGCATGGCGTAGTCGTGCAAAGCTGCACAAAATGCTTACCGACAGGCTCAAGGTTATACATGCTGTAGAAGGTCGCCACTTCGTATACGCGCACCGGCGGCATATCCACCATGCCTGCAACTACATCCATAGCTGCCTTGGAAAGCCAGTTGCCATTTTGCTGCTGGGCAAGGGTTAGCAACGGCATGACCGCGCTTTGCTGTTTGCCTTGCGGGTAGCGGGCTACAATCACCTCAGCCTTTTTAAGGTTTTCAGCATTGAATGAAAATGTCTGGTTCGCGCTATGCGCGTCGTGTTGATGCAGTTTTCCGGTCATTTGGCACGTGCCTGGTTAGAGGTTTCATTAAAGAATCGATACATTAGCGAGTGTTACCTTTCTTCACAATATTTAGCGGCGCTTAGGCTTCTTTTTAGCGCCATAACGTATATAGCTTTTTACCAGTCGCCCCTTAATCTGGCCTTTAGGCGGCATCAGAAGCATCTGGCCAACGGTAAAGACGCCACGTTCGTTGGCAACGATAAAGCAGGCCATGGAATCAGTAGCGATACCCTGGCTGTAGAAATACAGTACGCCCGATTCATTGAGCAGATACTGCTGCAGGCCCTGCTGCCTTGCCTGTTTCTCAATTTCAGGCTTGAGCATAACTGCAGGCAGCGAAATAGTGGGCGAACTGTATTTGCCAAAGACGTTATCCTTATCGAACAACATGTACTGATAACGGTTAACAGCAAAATTGCCCATTTCCTGCCCTGGAGGGTCTTCAAATACATCAAGCAGGCGCCACATGCCCTGCACATCCTGCATGGTGCACGGACGTGACGGCGGTAATGATGGAAACTGGCGGCGCTCCTGCTGGTAATAGTCAGCGCCATTGACTGGCTCGGCAGCAGGCGGTTCATACTCATCCTCTTCCTCCAGTGGAATAGCGCCTTCTGGTAATGGTGGCGCCTCCTGCGGCGGTTCCGGCGTTTTCTCCTCCCCTCCCATAAAGCTTTTCCACGACGACGCAGCCTGCGCATGCGCAGGCGCGGCTTCTGCAAGCAGAAATCCGGAAAAAGCCAGCGCTATGAAAAGCAATGAGGGTCTCATCGGTCAATTTCTCCAAACACGATATCCATCGTGCCGATTACGGTCACCACGTCAGCAAGCATATGCCCGCGAGTCATGAAATCGAGCGCCTGCAAATGGGCAAAGCCCGGAGCTTTAATCTTGCAGCGGTATGGCATGTTACTGCCATCAGACACCAGATACACGCCGAATTCGCCCTTAGGCGCTTCCACCGCCGTGTAGGTTTCCCCGGCAGGCACATGATAGCCTTCGCTGTACAGCTTGAAATGGTTGATCAGCGCTTCCATGGACTGTTTCATCAGGGTGCGCTTTGGCGGAGCAATTTTCGGATCGCCAGTGACTACCGGGCCCTTTGGCATTTTCTCAAGGCACTGCTTAATGATCTTCACTGACTGGCGCATTTCTTCCATGCGCACAAGGTAACGGTCATAACAGTCGCCGTTCTTGCCGACTGGAATATCGAAATCGAGTTCGCTATACACATCATACGGCTGGCTTTTGCGAAGATCCCAGGCAATGCCCGAACCGCGCAGCATTGGGCCTGAGAACCCCCAGTCCATCGCCTGCTCAGCCGTTACAACACCAATATCCACCAGGCGCTGTTTCCAGATGCGGTTGCCAGTAAGCAGGTTATCCACGTCATCGATATATTTTACGAAGCCATCCGCAAAAGCGGCAATGTCTGCCTCGAGGCCAGCTGGCAGATCCTGATGAACACCGCCCGGACGGATATAGGCCGAATGGAAACGGGCACCCGACGCACGCTCATAAAATTCGAGCATTTTTTCACGTTCTTCAAACAGCCACAGAAGCGGCGTCATTGCACCAACGTCAAGGGCTTGCGTGGTGATGTTGAGAATATGGTTGAGCAGGCGCGTCATTTCGCAGAAGAGCACGCGGATATATTGTGCACGCTTTGGCACTTCGCAGCCGAGCAGCTTTTCCACCGCCAGCGAATAACCATGTTCCTGCGCCATTGGTGATACATAGTCAAGACGGTCAAAATAAGGCAGCGCCTGCAGGTAGGTTTTGTGCTCAATCAGTTTTTCCGTACCACGGTGCAGCAGGCCGATATGCGGGTCTGCGCGCTCGATCACCTCGCCGTCCATTTCCAGTACCAGGCGCAGCACACCATGCGCAGCCGGATGCTGGGGACCGAAGTTCAGGGTCAGGTTTTTGATGTCTACGACAGGTTGGGCAACTGCTGGCTGGTTCATATTATTCCGACTTTACTGGTTGGTCCACGCATGTGGTATTGAAATTATGTGTAAATTCTTTGAGTTCATCCTTGCTCAGGGTCATCTTTCCCTGCTGTACATATTCGCGGTACAGGCGGTTAAAGCATGGCTGATACGGGATACGGTCTGTCCAGCCTTCCAGGTCTTCACCGCTGCCGGTTAAGCTGATACTGACCAGCTTGCCTTCAGCGTAATGCGCCTGGCCAAAGCAGCTGGACGCACTGGATTCCAGGTCATCATACGCGGAGAGGTTATGCGGGTTATCGCCTGCAAGCGCCACGAAATCATAGGGCGTGATATTCTGGGTGAATTGCAGTGTTTCGACTTCCATCTTGGCTTCCACGCCACCGTTGCAACGGTCACCGCTGGCAATTTCTTCTGCAAGCTTGAGGGTATCGCCGTCGCGCTGCACGGCAACCAGCGCCGAGAAACGCCCACTGCCACCACCGCTTTCATTCAGCAACAATACAGGAAGCCCGTGGCGCTGGCCAATGTAGCGATAAAAAATATACGAACGTGTCAGCCCCTCGCCGCTTTCCTTGTAGCTGTATTCGTAGCCGTAGCTGCCCTGCTCATCGACATGCGCCGCCTCATTGGGCAGGATCATATCAAGCCCGCAATCGCGCAGATTGACCGGCTCAAAGCGTGAACTATCGCCGAAGAAATGCTCCATGCAATAGGGGTCAACGGGTTTGCCGTCCAGCATCAGTTCAGTTGGCAGCGGCATGCTGACGGCCAGCGCCTGCGACGCGCAAAACGCCGACAGTGCCAATGTAGCCGTGGTATGCCGTGCAACCTGCATCATAGATACCTGTGCATCATGTAAACATCGACCAGCCCAAGGGTCGGGTGCTGGAATCCGCCCGGCATGGTACCAATAACGGTATAGCCCAGTGACTTCCATAATTTGACCGCCACATCATTGGCACTGACGACAAAGTTGTACTGGATGGCCTTATAGCCGAGTGATTTTGCCAGTTCGATAGCACGCTGGCCTAGCGCCCTGCCCACCCCTTTACCGCGATGGTCTGGATGCACGATGAAAGAGGCATTTGCCACATGGTTGCCACGGCCACTGCGGTTGATACGAAGTGCGAAGCAACCGGCAAACTGACCATTTACCTCGGCCACAACGCAATGTGTGCCCTCAGTTTCCATCCAGTAGCTGCGGCTGCGCGCTTCGGTCATTTCTTCAGGCGAATAGGAATAGGTCAGGCCTTCACGCAGGATGTGCTGGAACAGCGCATAGACAGCCGGGAAGTCACGCGCCGCTGCCGGACGCATCTCCACCTGCCATGCCTTGTTATCCGATACCGCCTGTGTTGCCATTTATCCTTGCTTCCTGACGGACTACTTGGTTGCTTTTTCGTCGCCCGGCAGAGGAGCCATCGCATATTGCGGGCCTTCCCACGGGCTTAAATAATCAAAGCTGCGATAGGCCTGGTTCAGCTTCACCGGCTCATACACCACGCGCTTCTGCTCCACGTCGTAGCGCACTTCGACATAACCCGTCAGCGGGAAGTCGCGGCGCAGCGGATGGCCATCAAAGCCATAATCGGTA
>JAGVKI010000007.1 GCA_020050695.1 Alphaproteobacteria bacterium
AATGATGGCGAGGTGATGCTTGCAGGCATGCTCGATAAGCTGCTGGCCAGTGAAAAAGCGCCGCAACTATATGGCCGGCAGGTCGCGCTATTGGGTATCGGTACCGGGCTTGGCCATGCCATAGCGCGTATTGACGATGAGGAACGCTTTACCTTTGTCACCGATGGTCATGCCAGCAAGCTGCGCCTGCCGGTGGATGCAGAAGACCGCCTGGCGCTTGCCTCCGTTCAGTCGCAGGTGGATGTGGTGATATGCGATGATGGCACGGTGCGCGCTGAGGATCTGGTGCGCGGCCCGGTGATTGCCGCACTTTCGGGCGTAAAGGACAGCCGCGAGATTGATATGGGCACTTCGCGCCATGCAGCCGTATTATGTTTTGCAGGCAGTTATATGGCGCGGCTGATGGCGCTGATTGCCAGCGGCCAGTCGCAGGATATAGTGCCTGCAAACGGCTGGAGCGCGCAGGATAAAAAAGATGCGGCGCAGACCGATATTTACCTGATTGGCGGCGGTGTGGGGGCAAGTGTGCTGGGTGAGCGCATGATACTCTATGCACAGGCCGAACTCGAGCGCCTTGGCGTACACCATATCCAGATATGGCAGGTGACCGAAGAAGACAGCACCGCTCGTGCAGCCGCTATTTTAGCACTGCGAAGATAGTGCTATCTAATTATTAAATGCGGGTAAGCGTTGGGTCTTCAAAGTAATCACGATATTCCGCAAGCGCCTGCGTTTCATCAAAGTCTTTTTCTGTTTTTGCGATCACAATGGTAGCCACGCCGTTACCGATCAGGTTGATCATGGCGCGCACTGACGACATAAAGCGGTCGATGCCAAGCAGCAGCGCCAGGCCTTCAATCGGCAATATGCCGGTCGCGGTGATGGTTGCCGCCAGTACAATAAACGCACTGCCAACCACACCTGCTGCACCCTTGGAGGTCAGAAGCAGAATGCCAAGGATCGACAGCTGCTGGGTGATGTCCAGGTCAATGCTGTAGGCCTGGGCAATGAACAAAACGCACATGGCAAGATAGATGGAGGAGCCATCGAGGTTGAACGAATAGCCGGTAGGCAGCACCAGGCCAACCACCTGCTTGGAACAACCCAAACGCTGCATCTTCTCGAGCATGCGCGGCAACACGGTTTCCGATGATCCGGTGCCCAGCACGATAACCAGTTCCTGCCTCAGATAGCGCACAAAGCGTATAATGCTAAAGCCATAAAAACGTGCAATGGCACCCAGAACCACCGTAACAAAGAACACCATGGTAAGGCAGGCCACCATCAATAGTTTGAGTAGCGGGATAGCCGAATCGATACCGAACTTGCCGATAGTAAACGCCATGGCGCCAAATGCACCGACGGCAGCAAATTTCATGATAATACCCATCACGCGGAACATCAGCAGGGAGTATTTTTCAAAGGAAGCGATGATCGGTGAACCGTTTTCGCCAAGGGCGCTAAGGGCCAGGCCGCACAGGATCGACACAAACAGGATCTGCAGCATGTCGCCGCGTGCAAATGCGCCAATAATATTTTCAGGAATAATATTGAGCAGGAAGTCAGCGGTGCTATGTGGCTTATCGGAGGCAACCACGAATTTGCTGATATCGCCTTTTACCATATGTTCGGTATCAAAGCCGTTGCCAGGCTGGAAAATATTCATGGCAAGCATGCCGATGATAAGGGCCAGCGTGGTGACTATCTCAAAATAGATAAGCGCTTTGCCGCCGATTTTGCCTACTTTCTTAATATCGCCGACATGGGCGATGCCGGTAACGATGGTCAGGAAAATAATCGGGCCGATGATCATTTTGATCATGCGGATAAAGCCGTCGCCGAGTGGTTTAAGCGCTACACCGGCATCTGGGTAGTAATGACCTACAAAGCCGCCAAGTACGATTGCCACCAATACGTGAAAGGTGGGGTTCTGGTAAAAGCGTTTATCTGGAAACGAGGTGGCGTTAGCAGTGGCCGCAAGGCTCATGATTATTACCTTAAGAATATAGCTATCTGAAAAACGCCTATGTATTAGGCAAATATAGCGCAGAAGTCCAGATTTATGTCCTTGCAGCAGCCCAGGCTAAGGGGGGCTTTGACATAAACTCTGACCAATTTTAATAACTTATGGCCAATTTTAATAGCTTATGGTATGTAAATGCGGAATAAATCACAGATCAGGGAGATCGACGCATGATGAAATCTGGGGCTTTACTTACTGTGGCATTGGCAATGCTGGTAGGTCAGGTGGCTTTTGCACCGACGGCAACGGCTGAAACCAAGTTCATTATCAATGGTACCCCTGCTGGCGGCAGTGGCAGCAAATTTGAAATCAGCGCCGACCAGAAATTGATGCTGGAGGCAGCCAAAAAAGTCGTCAGCAATGATTATAAAAGCGCAGAAGCCCTTTATGATCAGGCGATTAGCATAAACGGAAGCAATATGGACGCCTATCTGCAGCGCGGGATTGTGCGCCGTGAACTGGGTAACCAGGCGGGCGCCGAGTCCGATGGCCGTACTGTGGTGGCGCTGGCTAATAGCAGCCTGCAGCTGGCTCCCAATGATGCCAATCTCTATCACCGCCGTGGCATGGGGCTGCGCCTGGTAAGGGATTTTGACAATGCCAAGGCTGACATCAGCCGCGCTATTCAGATGAGTGGCCAGCTCAGCTGGAAGACTGACCTGCAGGCGATTGAATTGGAGCGCAAGGCCTTCCGCTAGTCCTTAAATGGGAAGCCATACTCCTTTTTTACATTGATTTTTCGTAATCCCTCCGTTAGAAACCGCTCATCATTGGCAGATGTCCTTCATGCATGAATGCTGTCGGGGCGGGCTTGCGGGTGTAGCTTAGTGGTAAAGCTCCAGCCTTCCAAGCTGGCTATGAGGGTTCGATTCCCTTCACCCGCTCCAAT
>JAGVKI010000172.1 GCA_020050695.1 Alphaproteobacteria bacterium
GCCCTATGCTGCAGGTGGTTAAGACCTCAACGGTGGGCTCGTTTGCACTTTGCTATGGCAATGAAACAGGGGCGGCGGGGCAGTTGCGCGGGGCTGATCCTCTGGTCGTGCTTATCAAGCGCGGTGAGAAAGGCCCTGGCGGCGAAGACAGGTTTGGTGCGCTGGGCGGCTATATCGATCTGGGCAAAGAAAAAACCGCTGGTGAGCAGCCCATAGAAGGCATGGCGCGTGAGGTAGGCGAAGAAGCGGTAAATGATAAAGGTGAACCGGTAGTTGACCTTAATAAGCGCCTGAGGACGGAGAC
Source organism: Alphaproteobacteria bacterium (assembly GCA_020050695.1). Classification (GTDB taxonomy): domain Bacteria; phylum Pseudomonadota; class Alphaproteobacteria; order Rickettsiales; family SXRF01; genus JAGVKI01. Next base: position 305 of record JAGVKI010000172.1, read on the forward strand.
TGACCTGGCAAAATTACTGGTAAGTGGTGTGGATTACCGCCGTGCCAGCCTGCCGGTGACCTATCATGGCCATGCGGTAGAACTGACCACGCAGGAACTGACCGCGCTGAAACTTCACTCGCAGCGTATGGAAACCGATGACGTATACCGCGCTGCCGTACTGGAAAAGAGCAATGGGGAAGTAAGCGATGTAAAGCTTATACCGCTTTCGGAAGCGATGAAGCTTTCGCGTGATTCTTTCACCCACCCGCATGAATTTGATGCGCTCGCTAAGCTCGATGAGCATATCAAGCAGCAGCAGGCGGCAATAAAACGCTAAATACCTTTAAGCGACAAGGTGCGCAGCAGGTCGGCGATGCGTTTGCGCGACGCATGATCCTTGATGCGTTTGAATGATTTGAGCACCTCGAGTGTTTCGCGGTCGCTGGCGCTCTTATTTTCTTCATCAAACGTTTCGCGCTCTTCGGCAAAACCATACGCGGCTTCTGCCGTTTTCTTGCCAGCACTTGCAGGCTCCAGACCTTCATAGAAATAAGCGACCGGCACTTTCAGGAACTGTGCAAATTCATACATACGGATGGCATTCATAACATTGGTGCCTTTTTCGTATTTCTGCACCTGCTGCGACGCAACTCCGATACCCTTACCTACGGCTTCCTGGCTGAGGCCAAGCATCGTGCGCCTTGAGCGCAACTGTTTGCCAACATGGTTATTAATATGTTTAGGATCCATAGATGTATGCCATTATACGTAAGGGTGGAACATAACGCATAACGCGTTTCGCGCTAGTTAATATAATTCTTTCTGAACTAACAATCCGGCAAGTACAAGCAGAACTCAAATACCTACATTATATTCAATTTCTGGTTGATTAAATATGAGGTAACACACCCAAAATTTTAGTCCTTATGCCGGTAACACTGAGACCTGATTGTCTTATGTTTATAATTGGGATATTAATATTATTTAACACCTAAAAATTTAAAATCTGGTTAAAAAATAGATGGCATTTTATCTAGATAGTGGTGTTTGCAGGCGCAGTGTATCTAAGATCCAAAAAACAACCATTGGTTGTCTATGCATCAAATATGTCAACCGCACAGTTAGTTTTTGATTGACCTGTTACAGGGCTTTAGGAATAATAGACTTCCAATCAGTGGTTGTGTGAGCGCATGTCTGAAATTGATACGGTCTTGTATAATGTGGAACTCTGGCGATGGAAGAGGCATGCCCACAGTAAAATGATCAGGGAGCATGCGCATGGCGGGTAAAAGGCTTAATTCAGTCAAACATGTCGTCCACCACCGCCAGGATAAGACAGATGAGCAGCATAAAGACGATGTGATGGTGTCGATCATCAATGGCCTGAATGTGCTCATTGCTCAAGCCAGTGGAGCAGATATGGGCACCGCATCGCGCATATTATACACCGCCAAAGAAGAACTGGTGCACTGGGCGGTGGATATGAATTTCCACGAAAGTTGCAAAGACCGTTTCATCAACCAGCATCTATACGATAGCGGATTACTGGCTATTGGTGATTTTCTATCGCGCATCGCTGAAATGAAAGATGACCGGATGAAAAGTGAAATCATCCGTATACTTGGCTTGTCACTTATGACCGTGCCTGCGCCAGCTACTGCGGACGACGCATTCCAGTCATGATATTCAGCTCTCCATCTCCAGCGTTTTCTTCGCATATTTAATCAGCGCATCGGTGGTGAAGGGTTTGGATACAAATCCTTTTGCGCCAATCTCAATCGCTGTTTTAAGCACATGCGGGCTGCTTTGATTGCTGAACATAATGATACGTGCCTGCGGATCACAGCCCATAATGCGCCTTAGCACCTTGATACCGTCCAGATGGGGAAGATTTATATCCAGGAACAGCAGATCGGGCGCCGCGTTGTTGTATAATTCCAACGCCTCCAGCCCGTCCGATGCCAGCAGCACATCATATTCGCTGCGCAATATACTGTGGGCCAGCTGGCGCTGTGCCCGGTTGTCTTCTATAACCCCGACCAGTTTTTTCTGGCGCTTGCTGCGCGCCTGCAGCGCAGTTTCAAAACGTGTATGGTCCCATTTTTCATCGGGCAGGCTGTCGACCAGTTCCAGCATGCAGTAACCCTGTTCAAGGTAGCTGTGTTTTTGCTGTGCCCATGCCAGTGCCTGCGGGTAATGATGCTCAAGGTCAAAGATGGTAAAGAGCGAGGAATAATCGATATTGTCCGGCGTGATATGCGGCAGCAGTTCCTGCAGCACGCCGCGCAGTGTCGGCCAGTGGGTTTCCCGGTGTCCCTGGAACAGCAGCACAATATCGTTATCCAGGCAGCAATAGACGCAAACACCTGATTCCCATGCGATACCCATCAGCGTCATATGCGCTTCGGACATCATCAGCAGGCGCTGGTTGGCGGCAGTCATTTGCGAGCCGTTGAGCACGGCCAGGTGCCACATGCGCCTGTCATTTTCCAGATGGTTCAGATGTTCCAGAAGCTTATGTTCTGATTTTTCAATAATAACCGGCATATGGAAAAAATATA
>JAGVKI010000154.1 GCA_020050695.1 Alphaproteobacteria bacterium
CCAGCATGAAGCGGGACAATTCACCGCCGGATGCAATTTTATTGAGCGCCACAAATGCAATATTTTTATCGCCTTTTGTAACGTTGGTTGCGCATTCGAAACGAATGCTGTCCATGCCCCACGGCGACCAGTCGGAATCTTCCTGCTGCTCGATAAAAACACGAAAACGGGTGTTCTCCATTTTAAGTGGAACCAGTTCTTTTTCTATCGCCTTTTCAAGCTTGAGAGCGGCTTTGCTGCGCGCGTCCGAAAGCGCCTTTGCATAGGTTATAAATATGTCGCGCGCTTCGCTTAGTTTCTTTTGCGCTGCATGCAGGCGATGCTCCTGCGAATCAATCAGCGATAGTTTTTCTTCCACCTGCTGATAAAGCGCCGCCAGCTCATCCACACTGACATTATATTTGCGGCCTGCGGCTTTCAGCGCAAATAAGCGCTCCTCAATAGTCTCTAATGTCTGCGGATTATAGGTGGCCTGATCACCGGCTTTTTCGAGTGCATATAATGCTTCTTCCGCCTCAATAGCCGCTTTTTCCAGCCCTTCTATAATGGGGGCATAGGCCTCACTGGACGTAAGCGCAGAGCGCGTAAGCGTGCGCTGAGCCGAGCGAAGAGCGCCCACCACATTTTTACTGCCGCTTAGTTCACCAATGGCTTCGCCAAGCACTTCAAAAAGCTTTTCGCTCTGCATCATGGTGCTGCGCTGGCTGGAGAGTTCTTCTTCTTCGCCGATCTGCGGGGAAAGCTGTTTTAATTCGCTCTGCATATGCTGCAGATATTCCTGCTCGCGCATGGAACGCTCAATGTCAGCTTTAAGGGAGGTGATGTCATCCATCTGCGCGCGCCACGCCTGATAAGCCACTGAAACGGTTTTACGCTGGCTGCTAAGCTTTGCATAATCATCCAGCAATGTGCGGTGCAGCGCGCTATCCTGCAAGCTGCGCTGGTCATGCTGGCCATGGATTTCCACCAGTGTTTCGCCCAGCTTCTTAAGCGCGGTTACCGTGACGGACTGGTCGTTGACCAGGCAGCGCGTCTTGCCATCGGCGCTTATATTGCGGCGGATAATCAGTGTATCGGAGATGTCGAGTTCAAGTTCAGCGAGGCATGCTTTGGCGCCTTCATTGGCAGCGATGTCGAATTCAGCGGTAACAGAGCCCTGCTGCTCGCCCTGGCGCACCAGGCCGCTATCGCTGCGTGCGCCCAGCACCAGGCCAAGCGAATCCAGTAAAATGGATTTACCCGCACCTGTCTCACCGCTTAAAACGCACAGCCCCGGCTTCAGGGCGATATCCGCCTGCTCGATGAGTACAATATTACGAATTAAAAGCTGTGTCAGCATAGGGCGCTACCATGGCAGTACGCTATCCCAGATGGAAGATTCACCCTCTTTTTCTTGGTCTTCTTTTGCGGGTTCTTCTTCCTTGGCTGGCTCCGGATCAGTGGCGGCAGGCGCCTCAGTTTCTTGTGTATTTTGGGGTGCTGCCTCTTCTTCTGAAGAGTTCAGCATACGATCCCACAGCGAAGGCTCACCATCCTTTTCCTTCTCTTCTTGAGCAGGCTGTGTTTCAACCGGCGGTGCTTCGGGCTCTGCCAAAGGCTCTTGGACAGGCTCTGGCGGGGCAGCTTCTGTTGCTGGCGGCTGTGCCAGGTCGTGCTCTACCGGTGCATAAGGCGCCGATTCTGCTGTTCCTTCATCTCGGATATACTCAGATGGCGGCTGCTTCAGTTTTTCTGCATTAAGCGCCTGCTGCGCTTTTCTGGCTTCATCGGCTTTGGCTTCTTCAGCTGCCTCTTCCTCGTAATCTTCCGGAGGCTTCGCGCCGCCATTTAGCAAACCATAGCTGTCGCGATACCAGATACTGTTGGGAAAGTTATACCCAAGCACCGATGCATAGCGCGTTGCTTCATCCACCACACCCAGCTTCAGGTAGCATTCCACAAGACGGTGCAGCGCTTCCGGTACATGGCTGGTAGTCTGGAAGTTTTCGGCTACGAAACGGAAACGGTTGATAGCGGCCAGATATTCATCACGCGTCAGGTAATAGCGTCCCACCTGCATTTCCTTGCCTGCAAGATGGTCCTGTGTAAGGTCAAGCTTGATCTTGGCGTCACGGGCATATTCACTGTCAGGAAAACGGCGGATAACTTCACGCAGCGCCTGCATGGCCTGTTCGGTTACCTTCTGGTCACGGCCTACGTCGGTGATCTGCTCATAATAGCAGATGGCATTCAGATAATAAGCATACGGCGTGGATTCATGGTTAGGATACAGCTTTACAAAGCGATCCAGCGTCGAAATCGCCGTGTCATAGTCTTCTGCCTGATAGCTGGAAAATGCTGACATCACCTGGGCATTAACCGCCCATTCCGATGAAGGATGCTGGCGCTCTACTTCTTCAAAGCTTTTAACGGCGATTTTATATTGCTGCGTGGCAAATTCTTCACGCGCTTTCAGATACAGGTTCTCCGCACTTTCCGGCGGCTGCTTTTCTGCTTCATCACTGTCATCGCTGCCGCTGCATGCAGCAACGCCCAGCATCAGTATAAGTACGTATAATAACTTTGTTTTGCTCATAATCGCGATCTGTCCCGTTGCCCGTTTATATCAGGCAAAAGCACGGCCGCACAAGACGAATCTTTAAGGGAAAAGAGGCAGGAAACGACTAAATTAGCGAACCAGGCTTAGGCGTAGGCCGGAAGGGTCGCAGCGACAACAGGAATGCTGGCGTCAATAGCACCGGCATCCGCCATTACATACGCGCTTTCATCAGCAAAAAGTGCACGCAGCAGCTTATTGTTGATCGCATGGCCAGGACGCAGGAAATCCAGTCGCGCATCGATACGGCAGCCTGCCAGATACAGGTCGCCCAGGCAATCAAGCGCCTTGTGGCGCACGAATTCATCGCTGTAGCGCAGGCCATCCGGGTTTAAGATCGCATCTTTGCCAACCACGATGGCATTATCCAGCGAACCACCAAGGGCAAGGCCCATATCGCGCATTGCCGTTACTTCATGTTCAAAACCAAAGGTGCGGGCACGAGACAGGCTCTGTTTGAAGGTCACGTCACGGAAATCATAGCGGGAGGACTGGCTGCCTACGACCGCATGATTGAACTGGATTTCGATGCCAAGGATGCAACCTTCGTCGCCTTCCACATTAGGCTGTATGCGGGCGACCGATTCATTGCCTGCGCTGCCGTCACGCACTTCAATGGTTTTAAGCACGCGCAGCACCTTGCGGTTAGCAGCAAGCGTAGTCAGGCCTGCGCATTCCAGCAGGAATACGAACGGTTCGGAACTGCCGTCCATGATAGGCACTTCCGGCCCATCGAGTTCGATCACCGCATTATCAATGCCTACACCCCAGATAGCCGCCATCAGATGTTCGATAGTTGCCACCGTAATACCGTGTTGATTACGGATGGTCGTACCCAGGCGGGTCTCAGATACCAGATCAAAGCGCGCAGGAACCACCGCCACTTCCGCAGGCACATCCATGCGGCGGAATATAATACCGGTATCCGCCTTTGACGGGTAAATGGTCATATTGACCTGGCTGCCACTATGCAA
>JAGVKI010000131.1 GCA_020050695.1 Alphaproteobacteria bacterium
CTGGCGTGTCGGCAACGGCAAACAGGGCAGGGGTGGCCTTATTGACGCCCACATCGGTCGCCTGAGCCGACAGGACAATGGCTACCAGCAGCGTATAGCCATTGGTGGAGGTCAGTTCCGTTTTGGGGTGGGGATTGGCCTTGGCCAGCCTTGAAAACAGGCTATCGACTTTTGTTTTATCCATGCTAAGACAACTCTGGGTGACCCCTTGGTGAGCCTTAAAAACCATAGCGTATAATGAGGATACGGTAATGACAATAAGAACCACTGTCTTTTCACTGATAGCTATGTGTTTTATGGCTACGCCGGTTTTAGCCAGTGAGGGCAGCCAGTCCGTCTATATGGAAGAGCTGACCTGGCAGGAAATCAAAGGTAAACTGCGCAGTGGCACGCAGAGCGTTATTGTCCCAAGCGGCGGTATAGAGCAGGGCGGCCCCCAGCTGGTTACCGGCAAGCAGAATACCATTATACACTACACCGCAGGCCAGATTGCGCGCTCGGTAAACGCCCTGGTTGCCCCGGTGATCGCCTATGTGCCGGAAGGGCGCATTGAGCCGCCGGAAGGCCATATGCAGTTTCCTGGCACTATTTCGGTAACTGAACAAACCTATGCGAGCATTTTGCAGGATACGGCGGCAAGCCTTAAGCAGCAGGGATTTCGGTATATTTTCTTTATCGGCGAACATGGCGGCAGCCAGCGTGTACAGCAGCAGGTGGCCGATAAGCTGACCTCCATGTGGCTGAGTGAAGGGGTCAGGGTGTATAACGTATCGCATTACTTCAGCCGCGCTGGCCAGGAAGAGTGGAACGAATCGGCTGGCCTTAAGATTCCAAGCCCGCAGGCGCATGCCGGACATATTGAGACGTCTGAGATGATGGCGCTTGACCCTTCCGGTGTCCGTGATAATTTACGTGCGGCTTATATGGAACGCGATTATAAAGCAACAGGCGCTATGGGGGATTCCACCAAAGCATCGGCTAAATACGGACGTCGCTATATAGGATTGAAACAAGAAGCCGCTATTAAGCAGATCCGACATGCTATCTCCGTTAATGAATGAACCTGAGAAACAGACATCACATATCCATGAGACTCAGGTGAAGCATTCAGTCCCCAATCCTAAACATCGTCGCAAGCGCCACCATTTTCTGGCCGCATGGCTGCGTTCTCCCAAAGGAATCGGCGCGCTGCTTCCAAGTTCGCGCAGCTTAGCACGGGCGATGGTTGCGCAGATTGATACAAGCGTTCCGGGCATGATTATTGAGCTGGGCGCTGGCACCGGCGTTATGACGCATGCGCTGCTCGAGGCGGGCATACCGCCGGAGCGCCTGATCATTCTCGAGCGCGACCAGATGCTGCATGATGTATTAGCTGCGCAGTTCCCTGGCCTTACCGTGCTGTGTGAAGATGCGGTAAACCTGGACAAGATACTGGCCAAGCATGGTTCTAGCGAAGTGTGCGGTATTATCTCCAGCCTGCCATTCCTTACGATTCCAAAGGACATAGGGCAGGCCATTCAGGTGCAAATGGCCAAGATCATTGGCAAAGCAGGGGTGATTGTGCAGTTTACCTATGGTATGCAATCCCCGATTACCAAGCCGCAGCTTCAGAAGCTGGGGCTTGTCAGCAAGCGCTGCAAGATTGTGGTAGCTAATGTGCCGCCCGCCCATGTCTGGGTGTACCGCCAGAACGCCTAAACTTTATTACAGGCTGATTTTAATCAATTTTTTACTTGTAGAAGTGCTGGCTGCGCTAACTACTTTTTAAAGTCTTGCTGCCATACTGGGGGCTATGGCAGATGAACAAAAACCCGTCCAACCGATCATTGTGATCAAAAAGATAATCGAAGGTGGCCATGGGCATCATGGCGGCGCCTGGAAGGTTGCCTATGCCGATTTCGTGACCGCGATGATGGCGTTTTTCCTGCTGATGTGGCTCATCAACGCGACGTCGCCCGAAGTAAAAAAGGGCCTTGCCGATTATTTTACCCCGACCATTGGTATCAAAGACTCGATGGGGATTGGTTTTTCGGGCGGTAAACAGGTCAATTCCAAGGCGGGTAAATCCAACCGTGATACGGTGGCACCAGGACTGGTCGTAGGACGTGTAGCGCAGGGGCCGGTAAATGCACCGCCGTCGCCGCAAAGCCAGGTGAACCCGGATGCGGAAGCAACCGCCAGTGAAAGCGATTCCAACGATAGTGCCGGTGAAACCAAGGATCAGACAACAGATACCGAGCAGTTCAAGTCCACCGAAGAGCAGGTGCGCCAGATGGTCGAAAAAGACCCTGAGATTAAAGAATTCCAGAACGATATTATCGTGCAGCAGGCACCTGACGGCCTTAAAATCGACCTGATCGACGACCGTAAAAAGCCGATGTTTGAAGAAGGCAGCGCCAAGCTTACCGAACTGGGCAAGAAGGTATTGGACGCGATGTCAACGGTGGTAGCAAAGACCCCTAATAATGTCGCCATTCATGGCCATACCAGTGTTAATTCTTCCGCTAATGCCGATCCGCAATATACCAGCTGGGAGTTGTCGGCTGACCGCGCGAATGCTGCGCGCCGTTTCCTGGTTACCACACAGCTGGAGCCTGACCGTGTGCTCAAAGTCATTGGCCAGGCTGACCGCGAACTACTGGTTCCGCAGGAGCCGACCAGCCCGCGTAACCAGCGCATCACCATCATGGTGCTGCGTGGTTCTTACTACCGTGATAACAGCAAGAACGTCGTGCCCACAACGCGTTCACTTCTCTCCGTACCTGACGTAAAGCGTAGAGGCGAAGGTGGGGAAGGCGAAGCTGCGGCGCCCTAATGCGTTCTAATCTCCTGACGATTATTCTTCTGGCGGCCATTTGCCATATCCCGCAGCCTGCTTTGGCCAAGAGGGTGCTCATGAAGTTCAGCACCGGCACCGGCTTTTTTGTCAGCAGGGATGGCTATATCATCACCAATAACCATGTCGTGAAACAATGCATGGATATTATGGTCAGTGGTGCGGTAGCGCAAAGTGAAGCAGTGCTGGTCGCTAATGATCCCAAATATGATCTTGCCCTGCTTAAGACGCATGTTCGCGTGCCTGACATTGGGTATTTAAGCAGTCTCAAGCAGCCGCTTTCGCAGGGTGACCCCGTGCTGATTGTCGGCTATCCCGGACAGACATGGCGCACAGGACAGAGCGTAACGCGCCAGGCGCATATCCTCAATACCAAGGGACCGCGCGGTGAAGAAAAATGGATGGAATTTTCCGATGTTCTGGAAAAAGGTAACAGTGGCGGCCCGCTGATGGATTCATCAGGTAACGTGGTGGGGGTAGTCGTGGCCAAGGGGCGCTCTTATACCTACAATGCTGCCGAGCGGCGCGACGAAGACGTCAGGCATTTCGATCTTGCCATTACGCTGCCGGTGGTGCGTTCGTTTCTTGATGACAACGATGTTGCTTATAAAGAAGCGGATTCGGGTATTTACCAGTCGCCTAAAAGCCTGGCGCAGGACGCGCTGCGCTTTGTAGTGAATGTGCGTTGCAAATACGAAGAGAAGATACTAACTACTCAATAACAGGTGCAAAAAGCACAATTTCTACCCGCTGATAGGATGAGCATGCCTACTACTCAGGTCAAAGTGGTTTATCCGGCTGGTTTAGAGATTATTCACGGCATTACCGATTACAGCATAAGGCTAGCGGCAGCCTTGCGTGAACAGGGTGTGGATGCAGATTTTCACTCCTTCACCCGTAGCTGGGCACATGCTTTTTTTCCGCCAGAACTTAAGTGGAATGATGTACATGCACCGCGTGTTGTGCATTTGCAATGGCCCTATTCATTAGCAGGGCAACGTGCGGATCGTATAAAAGCCTATGTACAGGCGTTTGTTCTGCTCTGTCGCGAGAGATGTACCGGTGCATCCGTCGTTATTACCTTTCATGAAGCAGGCTGGTACTTCTGGTGCGATCTATTTGCAGGTTCGCTATTACTGCTGGCCGATAAGGTGGTGGTCACCGTTCCTTCGCTGCGCAGCGGGATATTCAAGACCTTGCGTTCATTTAATCGCCTTATTAAAGGCGAACCCGAGATTATTCCTATTGGTTCTAATATCCCGGTAGTGGCAGCAACGAAGCAGCGTGTGTGGGATGTGGTTTATTTTGGTGCTATTCGCCGCAATAAAGGGCTCGAAGAGATACTGGCGCTTTCAACGCAATTAGCGCAGCTTGGGCTGGCGCCCGATGGCAGTGCAGCGCGTGTGGTGCTGATGGGGACTATCGATGCTGATGCCCAGCAATGGCAGGCGATTATCAATGCCGTGTATGATCTGACCGCGCGCGAATATGAGGAATTATTACTGCTTGTATGTGATTACAGGAAATTCAATGCCTATCTGGAAACAAAGCCTCGCCGCTTGCCGGTAGATTGTTATTTCAACCTGCCCAAGGAAGACATATCCGAGCGACTGGCTAGCTATGCAATTGCCTATTATCCATATCCTCCCAGCAAGGGAGGAATCAATGAGCAGCGCGGCGCCCCGCTGGCAGCTATGGAGCACGGCATTGTAGTCATAAGCCATGTAGGAGATAAAACTAGCAAAGGCCTACAGCAGGCAGTTTTGAAGGCTTCTACCACGCAGGAGGCCGTCGGGCACATCAAGGAACTGTGGGGTGATCCTGCTTATTTAGAAAAGCGGCGCGAACTTAGTATTCGCTATGCCGCTAGCCGCTGGAACGATATAGCGCGTTCCCACATACAGCTTTACGCAGGCTTATTGAAGTAGGAAAAATCTAATTCAGCAGATGCTGGCTGCGCAAATTCTGGATGGCGGCCATGACGCTTGGCCAGCTGTTGCGTGCCTGCTCTGCATCATCACCAGCAAATTTCAGTTCCAGCTTTGCCTCACCCATTGCCAGTGTCCATTCAACAGCGCCGCGCTGACCCATTTCAGGGATCACGACGCTTGCCACGGCATCGGTAATTTTCTTAAGGCCGGAAGGGGGCGATAGTTCGGCAGGCAAGCGTTCCGGATGGAACTCAAAAGTCATATGCACGGCAGAGTTTATGGGGTGCTCTACCAGATCCATATGGCTAATTGCGCCAAGGATTCTGGTGTACTGAATGCGTTGCAAGGGATCCATAGCTAATGCCCGCTCGCAAAGGACTGGTAAGATTAGCTCACCAGTTCTTCGTCTGCTTCAGAAGCTTTCAGCTGGCTGCCGGTGGCTTTGCTGATATTGAACGCAAGTTCGCCGTCACCAACGGTTACCTTTACGGTGCCGCCTTTGGTCAGCTTGCCGAACAATACTTCATCAGCCAGCGGACGCTTGATCTGTTCTGCGATCAGGCGTGCCATTGGACGGGCGCCGTTTGCACGGTCATAACCGCGGTCAACGAGCCATTTGCGAGCCTTGTCATCAAGCTGGATGGTGACATTGCGGTCAGCCAGCTGTGATTCCAGGCGGAAAATGAACTTGTTTACCACATGGGCAACCACATCTTCACTCAGGTGCGTAAAGGCGATGATGGAGTCCAGGCGGTTGCGGAATTCCGGCGTGAAGGCACGGTTGATCGCATCCTTATCTTCCCCAGCGCGGTCGACCTTGGTAAAGCCGATTGGTGCGCGGGCAACATCGGCAGCGCCGGCGTTGCTGGTCATGATAATGATGGCGTTGCGGAAATTGACTTCCTTACCGTTAGAATCGGTCAGGCGGCCATAATCCATTACCTGCAGCAGGATGTTGTACACATCAGGATGCGCTTTTTCGATTTCGTCGAGCAGCACCACGCAGTATGGATTTTTATCCACTGCGTCGGTGAGCATACCGCCCTGATCAAAGCCAACATAGCCCGGAGGGGCACCCACGAGGCGCGATACCGCATGCTTTTCCATGTACTCGGACATATCGAAGCGAACCAGTTCCATACCCATCTGCACCGCCAGCTGCTGGGCGACTTCCGTCTTGCCCACGCCGGTTGGGCCGGTGAACAGGTAATTGCCGATAGGCTTTTCTTCTTCACGAAGGCCAGCGCGTGACATTTTAATGGCAGAGGCGAGGGCTTCAATGGCCTTATCCTGGCCAAATACTACCAGCTTAAGGTTTTTCTCCAGGTTCTTCAGCGTTTCGGCGTCATCCATAGAGATGGTCTTGGCAGGCATACGGGCGATTTTCGCCACGATGTCTTCCACTTCCTTATTGGTAATGGTTTTCTTGCGGCGTGCTTCTGGCAGCAGCATTTGCGCTGCGCCTGCTTCGTCGAGCACGTCGATGGCTTTATCCGGCAGCTTGCGGTCCGGGATATAGCGGGCAGACAGTTCCACGGCAGCTTTAATGGCTGCATTGGAGAAGCGCACCTGATGATGCTCTTCATAATAAGGCTTCAGGCCACGCAGAATTTTGATCGAATTTTCGATGCTTGGTTCCACCACGTCGATTTTCTGGAAACGGCGAGCAAGTGCGCGGTCTTTTTCGATAGAGTTCTTGTATTCCTTATAGGTGGTCGAACCAATGCAACGGAAACCGCCGCGAGCCAGGGCAGGCTTGAGCAGGTTGCAGGCATCGAGCGCGCCGCCGGAGGTGGAACCCGCACCGATGATGGTGTGGATTTCATCGATAAACAGGATCGCGCCAGGAATCTTTTCGATTTCCTTGATAACGGCTTTCATGCGTTCTTCAAAATCACCACGGTAGCGAGTACCAGCCAGCAATGCGCCCATATCGAGCGAGAAGATTACGGCATTACGAAGTACGGTTGGCACTTCCGAGCGGATGATGCGCAGCGCGAGGCCTTCCGCAATAGCGGTTTTACCCACACCTGCTTCACCCACATAGAGCGGGTTGTTCTTGGTGCGGCGAGCCAGAATCTGAACGGTGCGGTCTACTTCTTCTTCGCGGCCTACCAAAATATCGGTTTTGCCCGCTTCTGCTTTTTTATTGAGGTTCACGCAATACTGGGAAAGGGCGTCGGCCTTTTCTTTTTCTTTTGGAGCCTGCGGCTTTTCCAGCGATTCAATGTCTTCAGGGTCGAGTTCCTGCTTCCATTCGGCAATCTTCTGGTTGTCAGCATATTTCACAATGCCGTGGCTGATATAGTTCACTACGTCCAGGCGGGAGAGTTCCTGTTCCTGCAGGAAATATACAGCGTGGGAATCGCGTTCTGAGAAGAGGGCAACCAGTACGTTCGCGCCAGTGACTTCGCTTTTGCCTGCGGACTGTACATGGATTGCCGCGCGGTGGATTACGCGCTGGAAACCAGCGGTAGGGCGCGATTCTTCGAGCTCTTCTACTACGAGCGAGGTCAGTTCATTTTCCATGAACTCGGAAATCTGTTTTTTGATTTCAGGGAGGTTGATACCGCAACCGCGCATGACTGCGGCCGCATCAGGATCATCGGTCAGCGCATAGAGCAGATGCTCGAGCGTTGCGTATTCGTGGCGATACTTCTTTGCCAGCGCTAGTGCGCGGTGAAGGCTGATCTCCAGATTTTTAGAAAGCATGGCTGCTTACTCCCGTTCCAATTGTGCGAAATCATTTTCTTATGCTTTTTCTACTCGGCACTGCAGTGGATACTCATTTCGGCGTGACATGGTGATTACCAGTTCTGCCTTAGTCTCCGCTACGTCCCGCGTATAGATTCCGCAAACGCCTGCTCCTTTGTTGTGGATATCAAGCATGATGCTGATGGAAGCTTCGTGACTCTGGTGGAAAATGTCCTTCAGGACAAAAACCACAAAATCCATTGGCGTATAATCATCGTTCAACAGCACCACCTTGAAATAGGGCGGACGTTTGGTTTTCACCTCCGGTTCCGCCAGCAATAACCCGTCACGACGGGTATCTTGCTTTTCATGGGAGCTATCATCATCTGAAGCCCCCACCACATCGATCCGTTTTATTTCATCCGTCTCGAACAGGTATTTCTCGGTATCTAGGTTTATTATCGCCATAAAACGTTGAACAATGCGTTAAACGAAGGTTGCCAAATGATTAACAAAGCAAGGAAATTGGCCATGTTTTGACGGCCAAACAAGTCAAATTCAAGCTAAGATACTGAATATCCTTTTGTTGACCGTAAATGATTTTATAGCCCATTTTCAATAAAAAGGGAAGCGGCTCCCTCACCGTATGGAAATATACACTTTCTGTGGGTTTCACAGGAAAACAAGCCGTATTGCCGGTACCCCAATCCCATAATTCAATGAATTATATAGGATTAGGTCTTAAGCGTAAGCATTTTACGCTTGATTCTCCGGTCGTCCCATGCAGGCAAAATCAGCATAATGCTAAAGATCACGACCAGTATCTGCCAGTAATAATAACGAAAGTCCGGGCTGGGTAATAAAAGATAATAGGGAATAGTCATGAAAATGGCCGAGAGATTGAGATAAAACACAGGCATGCGTACGGACTCAGGCAGGATGGTTTTAAACGAGGCCAGGGCAAAGAATATTAAGCTTAATGCTACCCACATATAGGGAATGAAAAAGAGGGTTGATTCGGTGTATCGCAGGTACCCGCGTCCAAATGCTTTGTAGATGTTAGGGTGCGTTTCTAAGGCATTCCACATATATGGCCAGTGGGAGCCATAAAAGCCCAGGCTTCCTTTAAAAAAATTCCAGCGGTATTGTATGAACTCCATGGGATAATTTGACAGCATATCGTAATAGGCCTTACGCAATTGCGCCCATTTTGCAGGATCGCTCGTGCCAAATTCATTGCTCATGTAGCGCCCTTTCCAACTGAAATAGAGCCTTTTTCTGAGCTGTTCGTAGCCTCCTTCCTTGTCTTGATAAACATAGGCAGGGAATAAAGGTTTATCGAGGATTTGTGACATGTATCCCAGGTCAAAGAGCATGTTTTCCTGCGAGGGCATTACATATTTCTGCACCACCGCGGTTTCAAAACCAATCTTGCCTAAAAACAGGGCTGTGCATATCGTACATGCCATGGCTAATTTGCGTAGGAAGCCCCATCTATTCTGGTAAACCACACTGACCAGCCAATAGGTAATGGGAAACATCGCTGTAATGGCGTTATGGCGTAATCCGACTGTGTAAAAAAGCAGTAGGATGATACAAAGAAGCATCGGGGCTCTTAGCGGTTTCTGGGTACGCTGGTAATAATGCAGCAACAGGCAGGCAAGCATTAATGCAAAGGCCATGCACGCGTCTTTCCATACTACACGGGTCATGACCAGCACGGGCGGGATAGTCCATATAAGCAGGCCTATATAGGCCCAGATGGGTTGGATACGGCTGTTGATTATGCCGACCATGTATATGCACCCCCAGAAGAGGGCGAGGTTAAGCACTATGATGCCTGCCATTTGGTGGGGTGCGATATGGAACATCACTCTCCATACCCATGCCATGATGGGCGGGTGGTGATTGCTGTAAGCGTCTTCGAGGGCGTTCTTGTAGGAAATCATCGAATCGGTTGAGAAGTCGCCTGGATTCATGATGCCGTAGCTAAAGTAGTAAAACCAGCAGATCACCAAAAAGAAAATATATGCATGCTGCCTATGAAGGATAGATAGAATCGTGTTGTACATGGGCCTATTTTGCATTGGCGATTTTCTTCTTTATCCTGTTGGCATCCCATGCCGGTACGATAAGGGCGATGCTGAATATAACACTTGTCATCGTCCAATAGTAATAGCGAAAATCGGCACTGGTGACGACGGGAAAGTATCCCAGGCCATAGGTGATGCCAGAAAGGCTTAGCATGAGAACGCAGGTGCGCACCTGCGACGGCACGCAATGTAATGCTGCAGCGAGTGCAAGTGCAATGGCACAGAAGAACCAGAAATAGGTGCTAAAGAAGATGGTTTTGGCGGATGACTTTATGTACTCATGTGCCAATACGCGTAGTTGGTTGTCGCGGTCAAAAGCAGGAACATCCCACTGGTAAGGCCAATATTTTCCATACCAGTTGAGGGATCCCCAAAACATATAATTCCGGTACTGCAGGTATTCGAGAGGGTGGGTTAGCACCATCTGGATATATGCATCTTTGAGCTGCTGAAACTTAACCGGGTCCGCAGTCCTGTATTTAGCCTGCATGACGTAACCGCCCCAACCAATTTCAACGGTTTTGCGGAAGGTCTCGAAATCCAGCCCTTTATCGAGATATATATAGGCGGGCACGAAGGGCTTGTTGAGGCGTTTCGACATGAAAATAGTGTCGAACAGCAGGTTTTCCTGTGTAGCGCTGCTCTCAGGACTTGCTACAGCTGTTTCGAATGCGACCTTGCCTGCAAGCATTGAAATGCTGATGATAATAGCCAAGAGCAGTTTGTGGGTGATGTGTTTTGTATTTCCGTAAGTCAATTGCACCAGCCAGAATGCCAGTGGTGGAATAGCAGATACAGCGTTATGGCGCGTGGCAGCCCCATATAATAGTAGCGCTATAATCAAGAAGGCCTGGGCTTTGGACGGCGCGCGCTTATGATGCTGGTAATAAGCCATTGTCATGGAGGCAAGCAGTAGTGACATGGCAACTCCGGTATCTTTCCACACCACCCCTGTCATGGCGAGGATCGTTGGAAAAATCCAGAGCAATGCGCCCATATACGCCCATATAGGGGCTACAGCCATGTTAATCAGGCCTAATATGTATATAGCGCTCCAAAACAGGATAAGGTGAAAGAGCAGCATATTGCCGTTAATGGGTAGAATATCATTCAGCTGATGCCATACCCAGGCCATTACAGGGGGGTGATGGGTGGTATAGACGTCCTGTCGCGCCTGCCTCATCTGTGTATAGCTATCCATTGTATAATTGCCGGGCCACATGAAGCGGAAGCTAAGGATGAGCATCAGGCACAGGAATAGGAAAAACCATAATTGCCGCTGTTCTTGTTGCCTAAAGATGGGCCTGGATAGCATGAAACACCTGATTTTTCATTTTTTTCAATGCATTGCATGGTATCTTTGGCCGGCGATAAGTCAAGTGTTTCGCTGGCGACGCTAATTTTCACTCTGTCGTGTTTGATCGAGTCGTTACCTAATAGTCAGCCCGTTATTTATAAAATCCATTTCACGGCACCTTCTGAAAGCCGCGGAAAATATAGGTTTTTCGACAAATGAAAAAAAACGATAAAAAAATGCATCTTTGTTGTTGACGGGCGAAAAGGACAGGGGTATATCAGTCCTCCCTTCACCGGTGATACGGTTGAAAACGCGCTAGAGCGAAACGCCCCAAAGGCAAGAAACTAAAGCGCTGCAGATTGATATTGTGAATAGGTTTTTCTGGCTTTGCTACTTAGGCAGGTTCATTACACATGAGGAGGTTACACCCGACTCATTGAACCGGGTTTTATCGCATGGCATTCGCTCTTTGTTATCTAAAAGTGAATGTTGATGAAGCTTATAAGTAGCGAGTCGATGTATATATTGTTTGAAAGTCTAGGGCGTACGAAACCCAAACCTTCGCGGGATTTTGGTTTCATTGGAATAAAGCAGCAATGTTTTGTTCTGTACGTTCATGGTTCAGACATCGTTCTAAATTTTATTATTTAAACTAATGTAAATAA
>JAGVKI010000050.1 GCA_020050695.1 Alphaproteobacteria bacterium
CCCGTCGGCCAATCCCCCGGTAATGCAGCAGGTGATGAAGCCTATGCTTACCAAACCGGCAGAGCCGGGTGTTGGCACGTTGCCGCCAGTATCCATTACCTCTGATGGGGCGTCTGCGCCGACCACGGGTAAGGCAAAAGAGCCTGCTGATAAAAGCATGAAGGAAGAAATTGCGGATGAATCGCTCGAGCCGCAGCCCCTCAAGCGCAGGCCGCCCTCAGCGCTGATGATTCCTGTAAATTAAGCGGCTTTTTCTTCGCTGGTGGTGATGCCAAGCATCTTCAGCTTGCGATGCAGCGCCGAGCGCTCCATGCCGATGAAGGTCGATGTCTTGGAGATGTTGCCGCCAAAACGTTCAATCTGTGCTGCGAGATATTGCTTCTCGAAGAGTTCACGCGCTTCACGCAGTGCCATGGACATAATGTCGGCATTGGTTTCAGGGCGCGCGAGTACCGGGTTTGAGCCCAGTATTTCTGGTGGCAGTTCCGAAGCGCTGATCGGTTCGCGGCCGACATTGGTCATGATCAGCAGCCATTCCATCATATTGCGCAGCTGGCGCACATTGCCCGGCCAGCTATAGGACTGGAGCATGGCAAAGGCTTCATCAGACAGTTCGCGTGTAGGCAGCCCAGCCGTTTCAGACGAGCGGCGCAGGAAGTAACGGCAGAGTTCTGAAATATCTTCGCGGCGTTCTTTGAGCGAAGGCATTTTTAGCGGCACTACGTTTAAGCGGTAATACAGATCTTCGCGGAAATTGCCCTGCGAAATTTCAAAACTCAGTTCACGGTTGCTGCTGGCGATCACGCGTACATCGACTTCCACACGGCGGTTGCCGCGCATGCGGGTAAAGCCGCCTTCCTGGAGGGTACGCAGCAGGCGGCCCTGGATTTCCAGTGGTATGTCTGCCACTTCATCGATAAATAAAGTGCCGTTATGGGCGCGTTCAAATGCACCTAGTTTTTCAGCGCCGCCATTAGGGTTGCTGTCTTCGATACCGAAGAGTTCCGCTTCAACGCGTTCAGGCGTCATGCCGGTGGAATTGACCACCACGAAATTATTATTCATGCGTGGTGAACGGGCATGGATGATACGTGCCAGCATTTCCTTGCCGGTTCCAGGCGCGCCGGTGATCAGCACGCGGCTTGAGGTCGGCGCAATTTTATCAATCGACTGGCGGATCTGCTGGATGGCATAGGATGAGCCGTTCAGCTGCATTTCAAGCTTGCTGCGCGTTTTAAGTTCCAGGTTCTCGCTACGCAGGCGACTATGTTCCAGCGCACGTGCAAGGATAAGCAGCAGGCGGTCTTCTTTGAATGGTTTTTCGATAAAGTCATAAGCGCCCATTTTGATAGACGACACAGCCGTTTCAATATTGCCGTGGCCGCTGATCATAATGACCGGCATATGGGGGTATTTTTTCTTGACCATTTCAAGGATGCCAAGCCCATCCAGTTCGCTGCCCTGAAGCCAGATGTCGAGAATAAGTACCGAAGGCACACGTTCAGCGAGCGCTTTAAACGCACCATCGCTGTTCGATGCAGCGCGGGTGGAATATTTAGCGTCTTTGAGGATGTCGGCGATCAGGTCACGAATGTCGGCTTCGTCGTCAACAATGAGAATATCTGCGGTCATTTAGGCGTTATCCTTGCTGTGTTGAGGCATTTATATCACAGTGTTGCGGAAAAGAAAGTGTTACTCGCGCACCCCCCTCGGTTAAGTTACCGAGCGTCATGTTACCACTGTGATCTTCAATGATTTTTTTAACAATTGCTAGCCCCAGTCCCGTACCCTTGCTGCGGGTGGTGACATAGGGGTCGAGTACCTTGTGCATATCCGTTTGCGGGAAACCCGAGCCATTATCCTCAATTGTGATGATAAGCTGGCTATCAGCCTTAACCAGGCTTACGCATATCTTGCCTTTTACGCTTTCCTGGCTGGTTTCGGTGTTTTGTGCTTCTACCGCTTCAGCAGCATTTTTCAGCAGGTTTGTCATGACCTGCGTTATCTGGCGCTCATCACAGTCAAACCATACCGGCTCGTCAGAAATGCTGGAGATATAGTCAATAGAGGGCCATGTGACCTGTGCCGAGAAAATGGCTTTCTTAAGCAGGCTGGCAAGGTCTTCTTTTTCAAAGCGCGGTGTTGGCAAACGGGCAAAGGATACGAACTCTTCCACCATTTTCCCAATATCGCCGACATGTTTTGAAATAGTATCAGTGTATTTAACAAAGGTATCCTGATCTTCGGTGATGAACTTAAGGTACTTGCGTTTCAGGCGCTCTGCCGCAAGCTGGATAGGTGTCAGCGGGTTTTTGATTTCATGTGCGACACGGCGCGCCACGTCTGCCCATGCGGCGTTGCGCTGCGCCAGTACCAGCGGTGTGATGTCATCGAAGGTTACGATAAAGCCTTCGATTTCGCTGTCGAATTTCTCTACGGTTACGCGCACATGCAGGCTGATGGTTTTGCTGTTTTTATCCAGTGTGAGCGTGGCCTGTATGGTTTCGCCCGGCAGCTGTTCGGCCTGCACCAGCAGTTCGTGAATGCCTGGCAGAATTTCCGCTACACTGCTGCCAGCAGGAATATCCTGGTCGATTTTTTCTAAAATAGCGCTGGCGGAGCGGTTGCTGAGCGTAATGGATTTGTCGCGGTCAAGGGCGATAACACCTGCCGATACGCCCGATAGCACCGCTTCGCTGAAACGGCGGCGTTCGTCGAGCCTGCGGTTGGCATCGATCAGGTCGCTGCGCTGCGCGTCCAGCTGTTCGGTCATGCGGTTAAACACGCGCGACAAGGTGCCGATTTCATCCTTGCTGATATTATCCGCCACACGGGCAGAAAAATCGCCGCCGCGCACACGCTCAGCCGCCAGCACCAAGTTTGAAATAGGCGTGGTCAGGCGTGCCGCAAACACCATGCCGTACCATATAGAGCAAAAGAGCAGAAGCAGTGACAGGGTAATAAACATTACCGTAAAATTGAACTGCAGGTTGCCCATCTGGCGTTTTAAGTCGTTATATTCGCTTACAGCGCCTTGCGAGTTCTCCATATGGTCGATAACC
Organism: Alphaproteobacteria bacterium; assembly: GCA_020050695.1. Taxonomy (GTDB): domain Bacteria; phylum Pseudomonadota; class Alphaproteobacteria; order Rickettsiales; family SXRF01; genus JAGVKI01. Next base: position 3,063 of record JAGVKI010000050.1, read on the forward strand.
TTGCTGTCGACCAGCCTGCCTACCAGCAGGTAGGTGTTAGAGAGCGCATCCAGCCGCACTACGGCGCGTACTTTGTCGTCGGTATCGGCCAGCAGCACCACCTCGCCGCGTGCCGCGCGTTCGAGCACATCCTGCGGTATGCGTTCAAAGGCCAGCGCGAAGCTGAACTGCCCCTGTGCGATAATGCGATTGCCACGAAACACCATGGATTCGGTAAGTACGCGCAAGGTCGATTGCGCTGCGACGATGCGGTTGAATTCTGCCGGGTTTGAAAGCGCAAGATTGGCCACGCGGTTAAGGTCGTTAGCCATGGCCAGCGCGTCTGCACGGATATTATCCTTATGCTCGGAAAGATAGGCCTCTGCTACCGCAAGTGACTCACCCACGGCGGTTTGCACGCGGTCGTTAAACCATGTCTGAATCCCTACATTGAAAAACAGGGCGGAAAATATCGATACGGTGAGCGTGGGGATAATTGCCACCAGACTGAACAAAATAAGAATGCGCTTTTGCAGTTTGGAGCCAGCCCTGCCCGTTCGCAGCGACGACCATAAAGTATAAATACGCACACCAATGATACCCACCAGTAACGTCAGCAGCGTAATATTGAGGATAAGCAGCCTGACCACGCGCTTGGGTTTAATGCCAAGC
>JAGVKI010000156.1 GCA_020050695.1 Alphaproteobacteria bacterium
CGCAGCCTGCGGCAAGCGCCCTGCCTTCACCGGCATTGCTGCAAAAAGTAAAGGTGCTGCCGCCTTCACGGTATGAAAACCGTCGCACGGCGCAGTAAATTAAACATCCCGGTCAGGTTTTAAGTTAAGCAGGTTAAGCAGTAGTATGAACGATGATTTTTACCGTATCAAACGGCTCCCCCCTTATGTCTTTGCTGAAGTCAACAAGATGAAGGCAGCGGCGCGAGCGAGCGGTCACGACATTATCGATTTTGGTATGGGCAATCCTGATTCTGCCCCGCCTGCGCATGTGGTCGATAAGATGCGCGAAACGCTTAAAGACCCGAAGGTGCACCGCTATTCACTCTCACGCGGTATCCAGGGGCTGCGCCGCGCGCAGGCTGGCTATTACCAGCGCCGTTTTGGCGTTGAACTCGATCCGGAAACGGAAGTGGTGGTGACCATCGGCTCGAAAGAAGGCCTTGCCAATATGGCGCAGGCTATCAGCGGTCCGGGCGATTATTTCATTGTGCCCGATCCTTGCTATCCTATCCATATCTGGGGATTTGTGATTGCAGGCTCGGAAGTCATTTCGATTCCCAACACGCCGGACGAAAGCTTCTTTACCCATCTGAAAAATGCGATTGAAACGGCGCCGCGTAAACCTGTGGCGCTGGTAGTGAATTACCCATGCAATCCGACCACGGCTGCGGTGGAACTTTCTTTCTATGAGCAACTGGTGGATCTGTGCCGCCATTATGGCATCTATATTCTCTCCGACCTTGCCTACTGCGAACTTTATTATGATGGCAAGCCGCCGCCATCCATCCTACAGGTCAAAGGCGCTAAGGATATTGCCGCTGAATTTACCACCATCAGCAAAACCTATTCGATGGCTGGCTGGCGTATCGGTTTTGCCGTGGGTAACCAGAAACTGATTGGCGCACTGACCAAGGTGAAGTCGTATCTCGATTATGGCACGTTCCTGCCGGTGCAGGTGGCGGCCACTGCTGCCATTAACGGCCCGCAGGAATATGTCGGAAACTTGCGCGCCATGTATAAAGAGCGCCGCGATATTCTGGCCGAAGGACTGATTGATGCAGGCTGGGATAATGTCACCGTGCCTAATTCCTCGATGTTCCTGTGGCTGCCGCTGCCCAAAGCCTACCAGCATATTGGCTGCCTGGAATTTTCTAAATTGCTGCTCAAACATGCAGACGTGGCGGTTGCGCCGGGCGTTGGTTTTGGCCCGGGCGGCGAAGGCTTTGTACGTATTGCGCTGGTGGAAAACAAACACCGTATCCGCCAGGCGGTACGTAATATTAAGCAGTTCCTGCAGGCTGACCCGCAGCAGCAGATCAGCGAACTGGAAAAAGCTAGCTAATCGTCAAGCTATTGATATTTAAAGATGCTGGTCCGGCTGCTCGTGCTGCTGCCTTAAGCAAAAAGGGCGCTGGCCGCCAGCTATCTGTTGACTTGGCCAACGGGCGCTTTAGAGATAGGAGCCTGTTTTATTACTGTTTTCATCCCTGTTTCTAAGGTTTTTCATCTATCATGGCTGATTCTAAACCACTTCGTATTGGTATTGCGGGTCTTGGCACCGTTGGCGGCGGCACGCTTGGCATATTGCTTGGCAATAAAGCCATGCTGGCGGCGCGCGCTGGCAGGCCGCTGGAAGTCGTTGCTGTATGTGCCCGCGATAAAAAGAAAGATCGCGGCGTCGATATGTCGGGTATACGCTGGGTCGATAGCCCGATTGACCTGGCCAAGGATCCCAATATCGATGTGGTCGTCGAACTGATCGGCGGCAGCGACGGTATTGCCAAAGAACTGGTGGATGCCTCGCTTAAAGCAGGTAAATCCGTAGTTACCGCCAATAAGGCGCTGATTGCCCATCACGGTATTGCGCTTGCTACGCTCGCGGAACAATCGGGCGCGCTGCTCGCATTTGAAGCAGCGGTGGCTGGCGGCATTCCCATTATCAAGGCGCTTCGTGACGGCCTGGCGGCCAATAAATTCAAGCGCATTGCCGGTATCATGAACGGCACCTGCAATTATATCCTGACCACCATGTGGGAGTCCAAACGCCAGTTCGACGATGTGCTGAAGGAAGCGCAGGATTTAGGTTACGCCGAAGCGGAACCAAGCTTTGACATTGACGGCATCGACACCGCGCACAAGCTTGCGATCCTGACCAGCCTGGCTTACGGCTGCGCACCTGCTATTGACCAGGTCTATGTTGAAGGCATCCGCCGCGTATCGCTTCGCGATATGGAGGCTGCGGCTGAACTCGGTTACACCATCAAGCTGCTGGGCATTGCGACGCAAACCGAAAACGGTATTGAGCAGCGCGTGCATCCCTGCATGGTGGAAAAAGATTCGCCGCTTGGCACCGTCCACGGTGTTTATAACGCCATCGTAACGCAGGGCGATGCGGTGGGAACCGTGTTCTTTGAAGGGCGCGGCGCAGGCGCTGGCCCGACGGCTTCTTCGGTGGTGGCGGATATTATGGATATTGCGCGCGGGGTGGCGTACAAGCCCTTTACGCTTCCGGTATCGTCGCTGGAAAAGCCGACATTTTGCAGCGTGGAAAGCCTTAAATGCTCCTATTACCTGCGCCTGTCCGTGATCGATAAACCGGGCGTTCTGGCGGAGGTCACCGGCATTTTCAAGAATGAAGGCATCAGCCTGCGCTCGTTCCTGCAGCATTCCCACACACCCGAGCAGGCGGTGCAACTGGTGCTAACCACCCATGAAACCGAAGAATTTGCCATGCGCAAAGCCGTCGATACCATTGGCAAACTTGCCACTGTAAAAGAAAAGCCGTACATGATACGAATTGAGCCAATCTAACATACCTGCAACTCGGAGTAGCTAATGACTGCGTCTGTAAAAAAAGACACCACCCAACAAAAGGCCTTCTGGTCTGATCGTAACTTTGCCATGGAAGCGGTGCGCGTAACCGAAGCGGCGGCACTTTCCAGCGCGCGCTGGATGGGCCGTGGTGAAGAAAAAGAAGCTGACCGCGCTGCTGTAAATGCCATGCGCGAAGCGCTTAACGGCCTTTCAATCGACGGCACGGTAGTGATCGGTGAAGGCGAACGCGACAAGGCGCCTATGCTATATATCGGCGAAAAAGTAGGCAATGCCGCAGGCGAAGGCCCGCAGATTGATATTGCGCTTGATCCGTTGGAAGGCACCACGATCTGCGCCAAGGGCGGCGTGAATGCGCTGGCCGTTATTGCGATGGCGGAAAAGGGCGGCTTCCTGCATGCACCTGACGTGTATATGAGCAAGATCGCTGTGGGCGGCGGATTGCCGGACGGTGTGGTTGAACTCGATAACAGCGTGGAAAAGAATTTAAAGAACCTCGCCAAAGCCAAGAAATGCGAAATTTCTGACCTGGTGGTGGTGATACTGGAGCGTGACCGCCATGAAGACATTATTGCCAAGACGCGCGAAGCGGGCGCACGCATTCAGCTGATCCTCGATGGCGACGTGGCCGGCGTTATTGCGACCGCACGCCCGAACACGGGTGTTGATATGTATATCGGTATCGGCGGCGCGCCGGAAGGCGTACTGGCGGCAGCCGCGCTTCGCTCTATCGGCGGGCAGATGCAGGGCCGCCTGCTGTTTTCGGCGGATGAGGAAAAATCCCGCGCCAAGCGCATGGGCATTGAAGACTTAAACCGCACCTACCATCTTGAAGACCTTGCCAAGGGCGACGTGATGTTTGCAGCTACCGGCGTGA
>JAGVKI010000099.1 GCA_020050695.1 Alphaproteobacteria bacterium
CAGGCCTTACCCAGCTGCGTATTGCCGAGACGGAAAAATACGCGCATGTGACGTTCTTTTTCAATGGCGGGCGTGAGCAGGAATTCCCGGGGGAAGACCGCATACTGGTGCCATCGCCCAAAGTCGCCACCTATGACGAAAAGCCCGAAATGTCGGCGCCGGAAGTTACTGAAAAGCTGCTCGAGGCCATTGCCAGCGATAAGTATGACGTGATTGTGGTCAACTACGCCAATACCGATATGGTTGGTCATACGGGTGATTTATCGGCTGCGGTAAAAGCGGTGGAAACCGTAGACACATGCCTGGGGAAAATTGCGAATGCTGCAATGGCCAAGGGTGGCGCTGTACTGGTGACAGCGGATCACGGCAATGCCGAGCAAATGTTTGATGAACATACCGACCAGGCGCATACGGCGCATACATTGAACCTGGTGCCGGTGATTATTGCCTCCAATGCACTTAAAGATAAACATATTGCTTTGCCGGAAGGCAAGCTGGGCGATGTGGCGCCGACGCTGCTGCAACTGCTTGGCATCAAACAGCCGCAGGAGATGACGGGTACATCCTTACTTGCCGGGATAGCCAATGTTTTTTAGGTCTGTGCTTAGGCGCTGGCTGCTTACACTTGGCTTACTATGCTGCCTGGCTGGCGGCACCGCAGTGGCTTCTCCTTTGGATGACTATGAGAAGACCAGCCGCGACCTTCAGGAAGCCAAGGAGAAGCAGCAGGCGCTGGCCAGCCAGAACCGCAAGGTTGAGGCGGAACTTCAGGAGTTGCAGGAGCGTCTGGTGCAGTCCGCAGCCCGTGTGCAGGATGCCGAAAGCAACCTGTCGGGGTATGAAGACAAGCTTCGCATCCTCAACGAACAGCTAAGTGATAAAAGCAAGAAACTTGCGGGGCGCAAGAAGAACCTGGCCAGCCTGGTGCAGGCCGCGCTGCGCCTCAGCCAGACGCCTGCGGAAGCGGTGATACTGATGCCTGGCGAAACACATGAAACCCAGATGGCTGCCGATGCGCTTAAAGTGACATCTGACAGTATTCGCGGTGAGATAGATGCGATCAAGCTGCAGATGGAAGAGCTCGAGCGGCTGAAAAAGAAAGTCACCCAGAATCGCCAGGATATTAACCTGAAGGAAGCCGACCTTAACGATTCACGTCGCCAGTTGCAGGAAAAAGTGGCTGAGCGCAGAGCATTGCTGGAAAAGCTTGGACGCGAACAAAAAGAGCAGGAGGCAACACTTTCGCAGCTGGCGAAAAAAGCTGCCGATCTTCAGAGCCTGATCGCATCGATTGCCCGTGAGGAAAAAGCGGAAAAAGAGGCCGAGCGCAAGGGTATGCTGCTTAAATCCGATGAGCGTCCTGCCGAGGGCAAGCGCGGCAAGCTACGCTCATTTGCCAGTGCCAAGGGGGGGATCCGCCCGCCTGTGGCAGGCCGCGTCACCCGCATGTTCGGTGCGCCAGAAGCGCGCAACCAGACCAGCAAGGGCGTGTTGATCGCTACCCGCCCGCTCGCACAGGTCACTGCGCCGTATGATGGCGAGGTCGTATTCTCGGGGCCATTCCTTAATTATGGCCGGCTGGTGATCCTGCGTCATAGTGATGAATTTCACACATTGATTGCAGGACTATCAAAAATTGATGTCAAGGTCGGTCAGTTTCTATTGGAAGGAGAGCCGATTGGTGCTATGGGAAATAAGGATGCAAGTAATCGGCTTTATCTTGAACTACGCAAGAATAACCAGCCCGTTGATCCTGCACCCTGGCTAAATGGATTTAAAAAACGATAATCATCTCGTGGGAGTACTATGCGTCGCCTTGCCAAATTGTGCCTTGTCGGAAGCTTAACCTTAGTGCCAGTGCTGGCCTATGCTGACCGTGGCGATACACTCCAGCTTCTCGATCTGTTCGGTGAAGTATTCGAACGTGTCCGTAAGGATTATGTAGAGGAAACCAAGGACAACGACCTGGTGGAGGCAGCCATTAACGGCATGCTCACCTCGCTCGACCCGCATTCGGGTTACATGAACGAAAAGGCATTCAAGGAAATGCAGGTGCAGACCAAGGGTGAATTTGGCGGCCTTGGCATTGAAGTGACCATGGAAAACGGTCTGGTGAAAGTCGTATCGCCGATTGACGATACGCCTGCATCGCGCGCGGGCATCAAGCCTGGCGATTATATCAGCTTCATCAATGATGAAGCGGTAATGGGGCTGACGCTCTCTGAGGCGGTCGAAAAAATGCGTGGGCCTGTTGATTCCAAAGTAAAGCTGACCATCCTGCGCGAAGAATCCACCGAACCGCTGGAGCTGAGCCTTACGCGTGCTGAAATCAAAATCCGCTCGGTCAAGTCCCACACCGAAGGTGACGATATTGCATATCTGCGCGTTTCCTCATTTACCGAGCAGACCACCGATATGCTGAACGCTGAGTTCAAGCGCATCAGCAAAGACCTGCCGAAGCTGCGCGGCGTTGTGCTCGATCTGCGTAACAACCCGGGCGGCCTGCTCGAACAGGCGGTATCGGTATCCGATGCCTTCCTGCGCCAGGGCGAAGTGGTATCCACCCGTGAACGCGATCCAAGCAAGACCCGTCGTTACAGCGCTCATAGCGGTGATGAACTGGTGCCAGACAATATTCCTGTAGTGGTGCTGGTCAATAACGGTTCGGCTTCCGCGTCGGAAATCGTATCAGGCGCGCTGCAAGACCATAAACGCGCGATCATCCTTGGCACCAAGACCTTTGGTAAAGGTTCGGTGCAGACAGTGATTCCGCTGACCGGCCATGGCGCAATCCGCCTGACCACGGCGCGTTACTACACCCCGTCGGGCCGCTCGATTCAGGCTAAGGGCATCGATCCTGACATCATTGTAGAACCGGCTAAAATTGAGCCAATCAAAGGTTCCGACAAAATCCGCAGCGAAGCTGACCTGCGCAAGCGCCTGGAGAATCTCCAGGAGAAAAAAGACGCGGAGAAAAAGGCTAAGGGCGGCGATGAAGAAGAAACCGAGAACAAAAAAGGTGGCTTCTTTGGCGCTAAGGATGATGAAGACAAGGACGGCAAGAAAGAAAAAATGGATCCTAAGAAAACCAGCGCGGAAATTGCCGCTATGGAGGACTTCCAGCTTCAGCGTGCGCTCGATCTTCTGCGTGCCGTCAATGTCTATAATCGGTTGGTGCCAGAACAGTAAACCAGACAATAAGCCGGCGTAACCGGTGCAGTAACGGATAGCTATGGCGAAAAAAACATTCTCAATGGCTTCATTCAAGCGCATGCTCTGGCATGCCTGCTTCTTTGCCGCCATGCTGGTGGCTATCGCAGCTGCGGGAATGCTCTGGTATAAGGGCGGCAAAAATGGCCAGGAGGCTATCAAAGATGGCCGCCGTGTTATCGTGCGCCTTGATACGGGTAAAATAGAGGGCTGGCAGGCTGGCATGCCGCTGCCTGAAGAAGAAAAAGCCCCAGAGCCCAAAGCTGAAGAAAAACCCGAAGCCCAGCCGGAAGAAACCAAACCTGTTGAACTGAAGCCGGCAGAGCCGGAAAAGGCGGCAGACGCGCCTGCTGAGGTAAAAGCTGAGCCCGCACCTGTTGTGCCAGTGCCAGAAACCCCTGTCGATAAGCCACCCGCAGAGAAAAAAGAAGAACCAGTGGCGGAGAAGCCTGCTGAGGTTCCTGTAGCCGCGCCAGAAAAAGTTCAAGAGAAGCCAGCCGAGAAAATAGAAGATAAGGCACCAGAAAAGCCTGTAGAAAAACCCGCTGAGGCTGCCGACGCTCCCAAGCCAGAAGAAAAAACAGAAGATAAAACCGCAAAGCCCGCAGGCGATGTGGTGGCAGGAGCGGTTGTCCCCTCGGTATCGGCGGTGCGCGGCGTAAATGACGCCCTCACCGAAAAATCAAAAGATGGATTGCTTCCTAAAATTGCCGCTGATGGCACGAAACCCTGGAAGTACTATTCAAAGTCGACGGAATATAAAGGCGATTACCCGGTAATCGCCATTATTGTAACTGGCCTTGGCACAAGCAAGGCGGCGACGGAAGCGGCGATCAAGCTGCCGGAGAATATTACGCTTAGCTTTTCTCCCTATGCCCGTAATGTGGAAAGCTGGGCCACCGCCGCCCGCGTAACCGGCCATGAAGTGATGCTCGATCTGCCTTTGCAACCCGCTGATTACCCGGCGTCTGACCCGGGGCCGTATGGGCTGCTTACCGATTCTACGCCAGAGGCCAATGAGAAAAAGCTGCAATGGCTGCTTTCGCGCTTTGGCGCTTTTACCGGTGTACTTACGCCGCTCAATGATGGTTTTGTCAATGATACCGCTGCCCTGGCCGGGCTTTTTGATGCGGTTGCCAGGCGCGGCCTGATTATGGCGCTTAGCCGTGATGTGGTAAAAAATGAAGCACACAAAATGCTCGAAGAGAGCGACAGCCCTGTACTCGTGGCGGATGTGATCTTGGATGAAGACCTGAGTGAAACCTCGATCAACACGCGTATTGCCACGCTCCAGCAGCGCGCGAAAGAGCGCGGCTATGCGGTAGGGGTTGCGCAGAACTATCCCATTACCATCAAGCAGCTGAGCGCTCTGCCGGAACGTTTCTCTAAGGAAGGTTTCATGCTGATGCCAGCCTCTTACGTCGCTAAACTCCGTTTCAAATAAAACCATGACCAGTGCTTTGAATCATACACTCCCTTACCGCGAAGGCGTTGGCATGATGCTGCTCAACAATGATAACCATGTATTCGTTGCGCGCCGCATTGATTCCACTTCCGAAGCATGGCAGATGCCGCAAGGCGGGATTGACGCGGGGGAAGAACCGCTTACGGCAGCGTTTCGCGAATTGAAAGAAGAGATCGGCACCGATAAGGCGGATCTGCTGGCGGAAAGCAGCAACTGGCTTACGTATGACCTGCCGGATATTTTAGTGCCTAAAATCTGGGGCGGTCGTTTTCGTGGCCAGCGCCAGAAATGGTACGCCATGCGGTTTACCGGCCAGCATCAGGACATCAATATTGCCACCGAGCATCCTGAATTCTCGGAATGGAAATGGATAGAAATGACGCAGCTGCCGGATATTATCGTGCCGTTCAAACGCGACCTTTACCAGGCGCTGGTCGATGAGTTCTCGCCGCTGGTGGGCTAGGCGATCTGGTTGAACGCGCCCAGCGCTAGGCGCTGTTTTTCAGCTAATAGCTGCGATGCAGGGCTAGCAGGGTTTTTCAGGCTATCCATTACCTTCCCGGGCAACAGGGAAAAGTCCTGTATCAGGTGATCATCCAATTGCCATGAGTTCAGTTCGTTGCGGAATTTTTCATGATAGCTGATTGCAAAAGGCTTCTTGTTCATGCTCAGCGCCATAATCAGGAGATGCATCCTGCCGGTGATGAGGCTATCGAGCCTGCCTAGCAATGCCTTGATAATGCGAGGGTGCAGCATTTTGTTTAGCACCATCATCTGCTTTTGTTCATCAGGCGAAAAAAGCGCAGTGATACGCTTATGGCAGTGCAGGTCGCTATTATGTTTATTACGGAAATCCGAGGGTATCCATACCAGGCCAATACGGTTTTTAAGCAGGGTTCGCAGCGCCTGCACCACTGCATCCTGACTTACCTGCAAGGTATTCATGTAGTGGCTGGAGATGTTGATGCCTATGACGTAGTCAGAGCGCGATTGAATGTCGGCCAGCGATTCTTCAAGTGCGTGTGGTAGAGGCAGCGTCTCCAGGCAATAGGCAATATCGGCACACAGAGCTGTCCTCTGTCCGCTATATGCTTCGAAATGCTTCTGCGATGCGCCGTCGCGGGCGGCAAAAAACACATTATCCATACCTTTGAAATGATTCTGTAATTGCGGTGACGGATTGCTTCGAAAGGAAAAGCCAATACAGTAAATATGCCTGCCATGCTGTAGCCTTGACAGCATCCGTGTCAGTATATTGCAGTTTTGTGGGATGTACGCTCCATCGAGCGTGTCGGTTGGTAGCCAGACTACATGCCTGAACCAGTATGTATAGCACCAATACAGCAATCTGCGAATGGTCAGCGAACGCGGCATATAGAGCATGCGTATATCAGCAGGGATATTCCGCCTTCCTGCGGTAAGCAGGCCAAACATGTAAATGCTATATCCCTTTTGCCGCAATGCATCAGCAGCGGCAGTAATGATTGCCTGATCACTGATAATACGGTGGTCTATGCTTGGTGGGATAAGAAGTATTTTCTTATTCACGGATTATAACATAATTAGAAGAGGGCGTTGCGACGATATTACAACCCACAGGCTATCACCTGCGATTTGAACTGCAACCTCAATTATAAAACTGAACTTAAGCCTTTTTAAGGAAGCAGGTCTTCAGCACCAGGCCTTTGACTTTTTCTGCGTTGCACTCGATATGCTCGGCGTCATCTTCGACCAGGCGTATGTTTTTGATCATGGTGCCACGCTTGAGCGTCACCGATGTGCCTTTGACCGGCAGGTCTTTAATCAGGGTAACGCAGTCGCCGTCTTTAAGCAGGTTGCCGTTACTGTCTTTTACTTTGATTTCGTCGGTCATGATTGCCTTTATGGCAGGTGGTTGAGGTGCTTGCCCGCAGACTAAATTCGAGCCGGAGTGAGAAATTACGGTTGATTATAAAAGACTGGGTGGAGATTTACAAGCCCCCGCCGCAACTGGAGGGCAAATCTTTCCAGTGCGAACCGCTGCCGCTAGCTGCTTATGGTGTTCGTTTTTGGAATAACTTATTATCCACCACTGCATCCGCCAGCGTGTGCTGATCTAGTGACTCAATAAAAGCCTTGCTTGCATCCGCCAGAAAATGCTTCAACTTGCATGCGCTAACGACTGTACAGGTATTGGCCGCACGATTGAAGCATTCCACCAGATACATATTCGGCTCCAGAGCGAGAATGAGATCGCCCAAGCGCAGTTCTTGAGGTTTGCACGCCAGTCGAATACCGCCGCCTTTGCCTTTGCTGCTGATGATGTAACCAAGCTGGGCAAGGCGATGTATCACCTTCACCAAGTGATTTCTGGAGATGGCGTAATGCTCGGCGATTTCGCGCACGCTGCATAATCTGTCTGGCTGGGCGGCCAGATACATCAGGCTTCGCAAACCGTAATCGGTAAATTGGGTTAGTTGCATAATCGCCTTGTAAATATCTGAGAAGTGATTATAAACGTAATATGTATTTTATCTACATATTATAAAGGAGATGCCATGTTAGACGAAAAAACCATTGCGATTGTTAAATCCACCGCACCCGTGCTGGCAGAGCATGGCGAAACCCTCACTAGGCATTTTTACAAGCGGATGTTTTCGCATAATCCGGAAGTGGCTCCGTTCTTTAACCCGGCACACCAAACAGCGGGCAAGCAGCAACGTGCCTTAGCCGGTGCGATTACGGCCTATGCCGCTAATATAGACAATCTGGAAGTACTGGGTGGCGCGGTGGAGTTGATTGCCCAAAAGCACGCATCGCTGATGATTAAGCCAGAGCATTACCCGATTGTAGGCGAAAACCTATTGGCCTCAATCCGTGAAGTTTTGGGTGAAGCAGCGACGGATGACATTATCAACGCATGGGCTGCCGCCTATGGTTTCCTTGCCGATATTCTGATTGGCCGTGAAAAACAAATTTATGATGAAAATGCCAAGAAGCCGGGTGGCTGGGAAGGCTTCAAATTATTCCGCGTGAGCCGGAAGGAAAAAGAAAGCAGCAACATCAGTTCATTTTATCTGGTTGCCGCCGATGGCGCGCCGCTTCCTGCCTTCAAGCCGGGGCAATATATCACTGTGCGGGTCAAAACCCCGGATGGCCAAACCACCATGCGTAATTATAGCCTGTCCGACAAACCGGGGCAGCCGCATTTCCGCATCAGTGTGAAGCGCGAACTGCCGCCTGAAGCGAACACGCCAGCGGGTTATGTTTCCAATATGCTGCATGATAAGATTGAATCGGGCGATACAATTGAAATCGCGCCACCTTGCGGGGAATTCTTCCTTGATGTCACCGAGAAACATGAGCGCCCACTGGTATTGCTTGCCGCTGGCGTTGGCATCACACCAATTATGAGCATTTTACTTTCGGCGCTGGATGCGTTTCCTAAGCGTGAAATCATTTTCATTCACGCCGCCTTAAACAAAGGCGTACAGGCTTTTGGAAAAACGCTGGATGCACTTGCAGACAAGTACGCGAATCTGAAAGTATATCACCGCTATAGCGATGCCGGAGAGCACACGGACAATGTCAGCACGGGCTTTGTCACGGCGGAATATATCGAAGGCATCTTGCCAGCGCGGGATGCAGATTATTATTTCTGCGGACCGCAGCCCTTCATGGTGTCCATCTATCATGACCTGATAAAATGGGGTATCCCCGCATCGCAGGCGCATTTCGAGTTCTTCGGGCCGCGTCAGGAACTGGAAAAAGCAGCGTAAATAGCTGCGCATACTAGAAGCGAGATTCCAGGCAAAGAGGCGTTTTTTTCAATAGATGGTGCTCCCCCGCGGACTAAACTCGAACCGGGTTGAGCAATTACAGGTGGTTATAAAAGACTGGGTGGAGATTTACAAGTCCCCGCCGCAACTAGATGGCAAAACCTTCCAGTGGGAACCGGTCAGTGTTGTAGCGGCCTAGCTAGGGGCAGGATAAAGCTGAATGGTGTGAGATAACAGTTCCAACACCGGCTTGAAATTGCTGAAATCTATAGTGTCTTGTGTCTGGCGAACGACTTTAGTTGCCAGCACCTGTTTTGAATAATGCTTTTGGTTATCGAATTTCTTGCCGTTCTCAGCTGAGAACGTTTTACCTTCCAGCACGGTTTCGGTGACGGATGGATCAAAGAAATCTTCAATTTTGTTTTTTGTAATGCCTGCTGGTTTGGGTAGTAGCATCACATATAAATTGGAAACAACGTGATAAACGAAATTACTGTGCTGGTCGTATGTAACGCCATCTTTTTGAAAATTATTACTCAGGAGGTCTATCACCTTTTTGGCTTCGTCATCATTATCCAGCAGAACAATCACGGGATGTGATCGAGTCTGAAATTTGAATGTCGTGCTTTTCGTATAATGTTCAATGAAATTTTTTAGTGCCGGGGCTCCATCATGGATTCTCATTACTTCGCTGACTCGCCGCGTAAATGGGAAGAAATCGACTGCGTGTGGGAATGTGAACACATTCTTCTTCGCCAACTGCTTGATGGCAGCTTTGAGGTAGATATTGTCGGTCTTGCCTTCGCATAAAATGAGTGGCCGCTCCAGCGCCACAAAATAGCGAAAATAGAGGAATTTAGAATACAGTTCTGTTGCAGCATCCAGTTTAGGCCGTTCTTTGCCCTTTGCATTTTCCATCACTTTTTTACGGAGAGTGATTTCATCGGTAGTGCGGCTGAATTCTTTAATGAAGTGAATGTGACTCAGGATGCCTTCGAGTTGTCTGAGAGATGTAGGTTTGTCGCTGCCGGGACGGAAGAAAGAACCCAACGTAAATAGCGCATGACACATCGAGCGTGCGTAACGGTAATACTCGCTTTTAATGTTGACTTTTCTATTAACGACGAGGCCTGTAACCATCTGCCGGGATGGGCGAAACTGAAGGCGTGTTTTTGCCGGATTTATATTGAATCCGGAGTGTTTGATAATGCCCTCAATTTCACTGCTAACCGCCCATGCATTTGGCTTATCGGATGGCGTAGCTAGTTTATCTGGGAATACTTTCTGATTAGTGGAGAATGTAATGTCATCTGCATAGCGTGAATATGTACAACCATATTTTTTTGCACGCTGTGTAAGGCGAACATCGAGAATATGCGTGATTAAATTAGTGATTATTGGTGAGCATGGGCTGCCTTGCGGCAATTCGTTTTGATGACATGCTATCTGTGCAATTAAGGTGGCGACAGCAGGATGGAGTTTGAAGTTATTGTTGCTGATAAAAAATCCACGCACGCGCCCAAAATTAAAGGAGGGAAAAAAGTCTGCTAAATCTAAATTAAGAACGTAGCGCCGATTGCGGTGGCATCTTGCATTAGTGTGAATACCAAGAACAAGATTTGCGTCTTTATCGGTTTTTGCTTTCTTCACAAACCCATGTGCGAGTGGTTTCCTTCGTGGGTTTTGTGCGGTTTCGATTTCTTGGATGCAGCTATTTAGAATATTCGCCAGTCGTCTTTGTGCCAATTTAAGCCCTGCATTGGGAGCGTTAATTATCCGCTCACCGCCAGATTTCTTTGGAACTTTGAATTGCGTGTATTTCTGCTCAGGGGGAATTTTGAACAAAAGATAAGCTAATTTTTTTGGTTCAAACCCTAAAAGTGGAGCAAAGTCCTGAATGGATGTCGTGCCTTTAAGTTTCTCCAAGTATGACATGCAGACCAGCGCCCCCTAAGTTGGTGGGCTTATGGATACTCTTATGCGATGACGACAGCGAACCGCAGATCATTCATCGTGCATTAAGGACGCAAGGTAGCAAAACCACCTGACATTGGGGACATATATTGCGATACGCAATAACAAATCTATCCATAAGCCCAAATGAACAATACAAGCATTAACCAATTTGTAAAAGACTGAGTTCTATGACATTCGACCTATCAGTGGAAAGCGACATCAAATCGCTGCGCCGGGGGCTGCACGCCCTAGAAAAGCAGGTTGTGCCGGAGGCAACGGTGCGGACGCTAAACCGGGTAGCAGACAG
>JAGVKI010000217.1 GCA_020050695.1 Alphaproteobacteria bacterium
CTGCCGCGCCGCGCGCGCCGTCGAGCATGTGCTGCGGATTACGGTCCATCAGTGAAAACCACTGATAGCCATACGGGTTCGCTTCGCACGGAAACGGCGCATTCGGCGCGATAAACTGCGCATCAGGCAACAATGGCGAGAGCACCTCCCCCAGGTCGATCAGGTTCGGGCCATCTGCACCCCATCCATGCAATATCACCACAAGCTGTTTGGCCGCACCGCCAGAGCGTGGTTTAACAACTGGGCCGGAAAGTTTTGGCAGGGTCATGACAGTATCCTTTATGATTGATGGCCTAGTTGTATATTTTTGTAGCAGTCCTGGTCAAGCACGAGTATGACGTTAGCCTATGAGCAAAACCCTGTACCTGATCGACGGCTCCGGTTTTATTTTCCGTGCCTATTACGCCATCAAGCGCGACCTGACCAACCCTCAGGGCGTGCCGGTGAAGGCCGTATATGGCTTTGTGACCATGATCATGAAACTGCTCGAAGGCCACAAGGCCGATTCCATGGCGGTGATTTTTGATGCCGCGCGCAAAACCTTCCGCAACGACATCTACCCTGAATATAAAGCCCACCGCCCCCCTGCCCCCGACGATCTGGTGCCGCAGTTCCCGCTGGTGCGCGACGCCACCCATGCACTTAACCTGCCCTGCATCGAAATGGCTGATTATGAAGCCGACGACATTATCGCCACCTATGCGAAACGGGCCAAAGAAGCGGGCATGAACGTCGTGATTGTCTCATCCGACAAAGACCTTATGCAGCTGATATGCGATGGCATACGCATGTATGACGCCATGAACGACCGCGATGTAGGCGAAGAGCAGGTACGCGAGAAATTCGGCGTACACCCCTGCAAGGTGCTCGATGTGCTCTCGCTGATGGGCGACAGTTCCGATAACGTGCCGGGCGTGCCGGGCATTGGCCCTAAAACAGCAGCGGAACTCATCAATGAATATGGCGACCTCGATAGCTTGCTTGCACGTGCTGGTGAAATCAAACAGCCCAAGCGCCGCGAAACGATTCAGCAAAATGTGCATAACGCGCTGCTCTCACGCCAGCTGATTACGCTCAAAGACGACGTGCCCAACCTGCCGCCGCTGGAAGACCTCATCGTGCGCGAACCTGCGCCGGAAAAACTCAAGGAATTCGTAACCCTGCAAGGTTTTAAATCTCTGGCGGCAAAACTGGGCACAGCACCATCCGCCGCCAGCAACAATCCGCTAGCCATGCAGGCACCTGCGGCCAATGCGTCTGGCGCTGCAATTGCAATACCTGCCGCCATCACTGCGAACTACCAGGTAGTGCGTGATGAAGCAGAACTCAGCCAGTGGATCGCCAAAGCCACCAGCAAAGGCATCGTAGCCTTTGATACGGAAACCACCGGTCTTAACGCCATGAAAGCAGAACTGGTGGGCTTTTCACTGTGCGTGGAAGAAGGCCACGCCTGCTACGTGCCGCTGGCGCATGTGGTAGAAAGCCACGCAGAAACACAGGCCAATTTATTTGGCGATACCATTGCAAGCACCGTAACCAAAACACTCGCCGCCGGGCAGATCCCGCTTACGCGCGCCATGGAACTGTTAAAGCCGCTGCTGGAAGATGACAGCGTTACCAAGATTGGCCATAACGTCAAATACGACATGATGATCTTAAAGCGCTACGGTATCGAAGTCACTCCGGTTGAAGACAGCATGCTGCTGTCGTACGTGCTGCATGCGGGCGAGCATGGCCAGGGCATGGACGAACTGGCCGAACGCTACCTGGGACATACCAATATCAGCTATGACGAAGTGACCGGCACGGGCCGCGCACGTATGCGTTTTGATGAGGTGGATATTGATAAGGCAGGCCAGTATGCCGCTGAGGATGCCGATATTACGCTGCGCCTATACCAGCTGTTCAAGCCACAGGTGGCCGCTGAAAAACTACTGACGCTGTATAACACGATTGAACGCCCGCTGATTGATACGCTGCTTGCCATGGAATATGCAGGCATCAAGGTGGATATTGCACAGCTGGCCGCCTTGTCTGCTGATTTTGAGCAGCGCATGGGCGAACTCGAACGCGCAATCCACACGCTTGCCGGACATGCTTTCAATGTCGGATCGCCCAAGCAGCTTGGCGAAGTATTATTCGATGAACTGCAACTGCCGGGCGGGAAGAAGTCGGCCAAAACGGGCGCCTATACCACAGGCAATGAAGTACTCGAAGACCTCGCCGAACAAGGCCATGAACTGCCTGCCAAAGTCATTGTATGGCGGCAGCTGGCCAAACTCAAAAGCACCTACAGCGACAGCCTGCCCGAGCAGGTCGATCCCGCTACCCACCGCGTGCATACGTCTTTTGCCATGGCGATTGCCTCCACCGGACGCCTGAGTTCGAGCGATCCGAATTTACAGAATATCCCTATCCGCACCACCGAAGGCAAAAAAATCCGCAAAGCCTTTATCGCAAGCCCCGGCCATAAA
Organism: Alphaproteobacteria bacterium; assembly: GCA_020050695.1. GTDB lineage: Bacteria > Pseudomonadota > Alphaproteobacteria > Rickettsiales > SXRF01 > JAGVKI01. The sequence continues at coordinate 2,475 of JAGVKI010000217.1, forward strand.
TTGATTTCCGCCGATTATTCGCAGATCGAACTGCGCCTGCTTGCACATATGGCAGATATACCTACCCTCAAAGACGCGTTTAATAACGGCGCGGACATTCATGCCATCACCGCCAGCCAGATGTTCGGCATTCCCGCCAGTGAAGTGAACTCCGACCTGCGCCGCAGCGCCAAAACCATCAATTTCGGTATTATCTACGGCATCAGTGCACACGGCCTGGCCATGCGCCTTGGCATCACGCGCGGGGAAGCGGCATCGTATATCGAGCGTTACTTTGCGCAATATCCAGGCATCAAAGACTATATGGAAGAGTGCAAAGCCTTTGCCCGCCAGCATGGCTATGTCACCACCCTGTCGGGCCGCCGCTGCCATGTGCCGGGAATTAATGATAAAAACGGCGCGCGCCGCCAGTTCTCCGAACGCGCAGCTATCAATGCCCCGCTTCAGGGCACCGCTGCCGATATTATCAAACGCGCCATGATTAACATTCACAAACAGCTGCTTAACCGCAAAGACGCACGTATGCTCCTGCAAGTGCATGACGAACTGGTGCTCGAAGTGGCAGATAATGTGGCCACTGAAATTGAAGCAATGGTCAAACAGCAGA
>JAGVKI010000249.1 GCA_020050695.1 Alphaproteobacteria bacterium
CGGAGCGTGCTGTGACCACGCTTGAAGCTATTGATATTCAGGTGGGACGTACGGGAACGCTTACCCCGGTTGCGAGGTTGAAACCGGTCAATGTCGGCGGCGTAATGGTATCCAACGCAACGCTGCATAACGAAGATGAAATTGCGCGCAAAGATATACGCGTGGGTGATACGGTAGTGATCCAGCGCGCAGGTGATGTGATACCGCAGGTGGTGGAAGTCGATGTCAGCAAACGTCCTGCCGGTTCCATTGCCTATAAATTCCCTGACCAATGCCCGGTATGCGGCAGTCATGCGGTGCGCGAAGAGGGCGCAGTGGCCAAGCGCTGCACGGGAGGCTTGCTGTGCGAAGCGCAGCTGGTAGAGCGGTTGCGGCATTTTGTATCGCGTGGGGCACTGGATATTGAAGGGCTTGGCGAAAAGCAGATCGTCGCCTTCTGGAAGGACGGGCTGATTAAAAACGCTGCCGATATTTTCACGCTGCATGAAAAAGCTGATGACATCAAAAAGCGCGAAGGCTGGGGCGCACGCTCGGTAGAAAATCTTATGACGGCCATTGAAAAAGCCAAGGACGTACCGCTTGCGAAATTTATTTTTGCGCTCGGTATTCGCCATGTCGGGGAAGTAACAGGCAAGCTGCTTGCGCGTCATTACGGTAGTTTTTCTGCGTGGGTTGCAGCTATGCAGCAATTACCTGAAGGCGGTGAGGCGTATGGCGAACTCGATAATATTGACGGTATCGGACATACGGTGGCTGAAGCGCTGGCGGATTTTTTCCGCGAGCCGCATAACCGCGACATTGTGCTCAGGCTAGGCGAGTTGCTGCGCATTGAAGATGCGCAGGCGGTGGCGACCAATTCGCCGGTGGCAGGCAAAACCGTGGTATTTACCGGAACGCTGGTACGGCTTACACGCTCGGAAGCCAAGGCACGTGCAGAAGCGCTGGGGGCTAAGGTGGCCAGCAGTGTATCGGCCAAAACGGATTTTGTGATTGCTGGCGAGGACGCAGGCTCCAAGCTTACCAAGGCACGTGAACTTAATGTACGCATTCTGTCGGAAGACGAATGGATAGAAATGATAGGTTAGGACCGATGATGAACACCCATAAAAACCCTTTTGCGCAGAGCAAGCATTACTGGAAGGTGACGTTTAATATTCTGGCAGATGCAGTGAGCACCACCGAGAATTCTTTTGATAATTTTGCCCTTGCCGTATCAGGTTTTGAAACCGATGAAGCCAACGGTATCTGGACGTTTGAACTGCTGTTTGGTGAAATGCCTGACATGGAGGATATTAAACGCCGCCTGCTCGTACTTTCGAGCGTGCATAACGTGCCGCTGCCAGAAGCAACGGTAGAAAAGCTGGAGCAGCAGGACTGGCTGGCGCAGGTTGCGCGCAGCTTTCCGCCGCTTAGTATTGGCCGCTTTTATGTGCATGGTTCGCATGTAGAGGAAACGCCGCCGGCGGGATCTATTTCGATACAGGTAGATGCGGGCGCAGCGTTTGGTTCCGGCGAACATGGCACGACGCGCTGCTGCATGGAAGCGATGGACTGGCTTGCACGCTCGCGCAATTTCAGAACCATTCTGGATATGGGGTGTGGTTCGGGTGTACTGGCGATTGCGGCAGCTAAACTCTGGCGCACCGATGTACTGGCGGTAGATATTGATCCGGTGGCGGTGTCGGTAACGCAAAAGAACGCACGCGATAACCGTGAGCATGTGCGCGTAACCGCAGCGGTGTCGGACGGCTATTCCGGCGATGTGGTAAAGCGTGGCGGCAGCAATGGCAAATATGATCTGATTATTGCCAATATCCTTGCCCGTCCGCTGATCAAATTTGCGCCGGATTTATATTTCCACCTGCAACCGGGTGGCACGGCGGTGCTTTCGGGTTTGCTTACGTCGCAGGAAACCATGGTAATGGCAGCGCACCGCATGCAGGGTTTTGACCTGACGCGCCGTTTTGTGCATCAGGACTGGTGTACGCTGGTTATCAAGAAATAGGTTATTGCAGCGGTGAAATTTTCAGGATGCCCTGCGCTACCAGATCCTTTGTGCGCTCGATGCGCTCGATCTGGTCTTTGGAAAACAACGCGCGGTTCCGGTAATCCACGACATAATCGATATAGCCATTACCCAGCCCGATATTCTGGGTAGTGGGTGCCCAGCTGCGTGTGGCATAGCTGCGCAGCGCAGCATAGAGTGCAAGATCGTAATGTTTCAGTAATCCCGTCAGCACGATCCCCTGGTGCTGTTCCATTGCATGCGGGCTTGGAGCGATGACCAGCTGCTTTTGTTCCTTTGCCTGGCGTAATGCGGTGTCGAGCAGTTCATCATCCTGCACGAATACAATATCGGCGCTTTTTCCTTTGGTCAGCTGGTGCTGCATGGCAGGCGAGGAGGTGCTGGTGCCGAACATATGGCGGGTGCCCAGCTGCTGTATCACCTGAATATCCGGATTGATGTATTTGGCGCCCTGGTAATAGGCATAGGCGAGGTTACGGGTGGAAGGCACATCCTCCTTGCTCAGGAAGCTGATAATACCGTTTTTAGAATGCAGTGCAGCCAGTGCACCGCTGATGAAAGTGCCTTCCTGCTCTTTAAACAGCATGGAATTGACGTTAATAATATACATCGGGTCCTGCGCACCGATAATCGAGAAATAAATATCAGGATAAAGGCTTGGGATTTTAATAAGGGCATCGAGCTTGTGCGGTTCGATGATTACGATCATGCCGGTTTCTTCATCGGCGATGCTATCAATGGTGGCGGCCAGTTCGTCTTCGCTGTTTAGTGCATATTCATTGATTGCAATTTTAAACTCGCGGCCTGATTCTAAAATCATGGTGCGCATGGCATCGCTGTAATCGGCGCTGTGCGACCCGGGTCCCTTGAAATAAATAACGGCAACGGGTTTGAGAAGCGCATTAGATTGCTGATCGGGCGGCGCGTAGCCCGATAGCGGGGTAGCTGCAGTGGTTGCAGCATAGGCTATTGCTGATGCGTATATGAGCATCATGCATAGAAGCGATTGTAAAACAGACCGTAGCGGCATATGTTGTTTGAACGTTGATTTACTTACCGTTAAGCCTAACGGATAGGTGTTGTGAAAAGGTAAACAAGAGGTGTTTCATGGCGGCGGACCAAAAGCTGCGGGATATACGTTATCTTATTGATAAATATAATATTAATGGATATATCCAGCCCCTTAACGATGCATATATGAGCGAATATCCACCTGGCTGCTTCCGGCGGCTGGAGTGGCTTTGCGGCTTTTCGGGCTCTGCAGGCTCGGTTGCCGTGCTCAATAATAAGGCCGCTTTTTTTACCGATGGGCGCTATACGTTGCAGGCGCAAAACGAGGTGGATAGCACGCTTTTTGACCAGTTTAACAGCGGCACATTACCCATGGAAAAATGGCTGGCCGAGCATATGCAGCCGGGGCAGCGCATTGGTTTTGACCCGACTTTATACACGCGCGACGCCATTTCGCGCATCCAAAAAGCAGTAGCGCAAAAGGGTGTAGAATGCGTGCCGGTGGACAATCTGATCGACCGCGCATGGAAAAACCGGCCGCCTGAACCGGATTCACCGGTAGCGGTGCTTGACCTGAATTATTCAGGCGAAGCAGCAAGCGCCAAGCGTAAACGCATCGGCGAAGCGGTTGCAAAAACGGGCGCGGATGCGGCGGTGCTGGCAGTGCCCGAATCGGTTAACTGGCTGCTGAATATTCGTGGCCGTGATATTGAACATACGCCCGTAGTGCTGACCGTTGCCATCATTGATGTGAATGGTTCGGTGAAGTTGTATATTTCGCTTTCGCGCTGTGATGGTTTTGTGCGCAGGCATTTTGGCGGTTCGGTGGAAATCTGCGAACCGGCATCGCTCTATGAAGACCTGCAGAAGCTGGGCATGCGCGGTATGAAGGTGCTTTGCGATCCGCAGTCCACGCCGCTATGGTACAGCATGGTATTGCAGGAAGCGGGCGCAACCGTTGTTGATGGCACCGATCCCTGCCAGCTGCCAAAGGCGATTAAGAATGAGGGCGAACTAAAGGGAATACGCGAAGCGCATATCCGTGATGGCGTAGCGGTAAGTAAATTGCTGTGCTGGCTGGACAAGGAAACGGCCAAGCGCCCGGTAACGGAAATGGAAGTGTGCCAGAAGCTGCTGCAAGTGCGCTCGCTCAATTCGCTCTTTGTAGAGCCAAGCTTTTCGACTATCTCCGGTAGTGGCCCTAATGGCGCAATTGTGCATTACCGCGCGACGCCTGCCACTGACCGCGCGCTTAAAAGCGGCGAACTTTTCCTGCTGGATTCGGGCGGGCAGTATCCTGATGGCACGACTGACATCACGCGCACTGTGCCCATTGGCGCGGCATCGCCTGAACATAAGGATCGCTTCACGCGTGTGCTCAAAGGCCATATTGCCATTGCCACCGCGCAATTTCCGCAAGGCACGGGCGGCTCGCAGCTGGATGCATTTGCGCGCCAGTATTTATGGCAGGAAGGTCTTGATTATGATCACGGCACCGGCCATGGCGTTGGCCATTTCCTTGGCGTGCATGAAGGCCCGCAGCGTATCAGCAAGCGCGGCGGCGATGCGCCGCTGATGCCCAATATGATTGTATCCAACGAGCCGGGTTATTACAAAACCGGCGCTTACGGCATACGTATTGAAAATCTTGTGGTGGTAACGGAAAAAAGCAAAGGCGAAAACGGCAAGGCGTATCTGGGTTTTGATACGCTGACCTGCGTGCCGATTGATACGCGCGTGGTAGACAGCAATCTGCTGACGCAGTCCGAAAAGACCTGGCTTAACCAGTATCACGCATGGGTGCAGGAAAAATTATCGCCAGGTCTGGATGAACCTGAGCGGGTTTGGCTTGCTGCACGCTGCGCCGCAATTTAAGCGATCAGTCTTTTACCACATTTACGCCAAAGGGAACGAACAGTTCCTTACCGCCGATTTTGACCTGTGCAAACAGCTTCACAAAGCCGGGTTTGGTTGGCTCCATATGGAAACTAAGTTCTGGCCCGCCGCGGTCACTTTCACTGCCGGGTTCATCACCCATGGGATGCACATGCATGACGGTGCGGAAATCATCATAAAAACCGACAATGTGGCCATACGTACCCATCACAGGCTCGAGTGATTTAACCGGGTTGCCTGACATGTCGGCCACGGTGATTTTGCCCATGGATTCGCTGCCGCTGGTCGGTGCATTGTCAAAAGACAGGGTGAAGCGGTAACCGCCTACGCTGGCTTCGCGCGTGTCGGCTTTATTGATTTTCAGGCCGCCGGGCGTTCCAAGATCGGCGCTGGCATAGGTCTGCTGGCCGGTTTCCTTGGGCGTAATATCTGCCCATGCACGGTAGCCGCCCGCCATTTTGGGTGTGAACTGGAAGCTGTAAAGACCCGGCGTTTCGGTAGGGCGCGGGTGAATATGCTGGTAATCGCTGAAGGTAGGGTCAATCACCAATAGATGGAAGGTGCTGGTATGCACGTTCTCAAGGTCATTGTCGTTAAGCGCGTACAGCCCTTTGTTATGGGTCAGCTTCGCGATAACGGTGGTGGGCCGTCCCGGTTGAATGCTCTCATGCGGCAGCAGCGTCAGGCGCGCGATGGGCTTTTCATCCTTGGCGGCAGCTTTGGGTTTTGCTTTGGGGGTACAGGCGCTCAGAGCCAGCGCGGTGCAGACGATAGCAAAAAAAACATGTTTAGCGTGTGTCTTCATCTTTGCCTCCTTGATGGAATGCACTATATAAGAGGATACAAACATGTTTGCAAACAGGTCTGCATAAAAAAATGAACGGAACGGAAATATTCCTGATAATGCTGCTGGCTGTTTCCGTCGTGGCGTATCTTGCGCAGCGCGTGAATATGGCGCAGCCTATCGCTTTCGTGCTGGCCGGTATGGCGCTGGCCATGCTGCCGGACTTTCCCAAATTCGAAATTGCGCCCGAAATCATATTGCTGATATTCCTGCCGCCGCTGCTGTCTGAGGCGGCGTATTTTACGTCGCTGCGTGATTTCAGGCAAAACCAGCGCCCTATATTGCAGATGGCCATCGGGCTGGTGGTGGTAAGCTGCGTAGGCGTAGCCTATACGCTGCACTGGCTGATGCCGGAAGTAAGCCTTGCCGTATGCTTTGTGCTGGGCGCCATTATTTCACCGCCGGATGCGGTGGCGGCCATTGCGGTTACCAAAAAGGTGGCGGTGCCAAAACGTATTACTGTGCTGCTCGAAGGCGAGAGCCTGATTAATGACGCGACGGGACTGGTGCTTTATAAATTCGCTGTGGCTGCGGTGGTAACGGGCGGCTTTTCGCTTATGGATGCAAGCCTGCATTTTGTGTGGATGTGCGTCTCTGGCATTGCAATCGGTATTGCGATCGGCCTTCTTGTTGTACACATCTTCCCGCGCATTCAGGAAATGTCGGTAGAAATATTAAGCACCTTCCTGGCGCCGTACGCTGCGTACCTGCTGGCCGAAGAAGTGCATGGCTCCGGTGTGCTTGCCGTTGTGGCTGCCGGTATTATCATGAGCTGGCATGCTCCCAAACTATTCCCGTCGGCCTTTCGTATTCCCGCGCAGGCGGTATGGCGAATGACCACGTTCGTGCTTAATGGTATTGTGTTCCTGATGATCGGCCTGTATGCGCCTGCAATCCTGCGCAGCCTTAGCACCACCTATGATCTGGGTGAAATACTCATATTATCCCTGGTGGTACCGCTGGTTGCCATCCTCATACGTTTTGCATGGATATATGCGCTGGCGTATGGCACGCGCTATTTATTTGCCTCTATCCGTGCGCGCGATCCTTACCCGACATGGCAGAATGTATTTGTTATCGCCTGGACGGGGATGCGCGGCGTAATGTCGCTGGCCACCGCGCTGGCACTGCCGCTGACGCTGTCCGACGGGTGGACCAGTTTCCCGCATCGCGACCTGATTATTTTCCTCGCCTTTGACGTGATCCTGTTTACGCTGGTGCTACAGGGGCTGTCGCTTCCGTGGATTATCAAAAAGCTATCCCTGACTTATGATCTTAACGCATTGCAGGAACAATGGACGGCGCGCAAGGAAGCAACCGAAGCAGCGCTGGCGCGCCTGGACGACATGCGCGGTGATCACACGATTCAGTCGGCAGCGCTTGAACGCATCATCAGCCATTACCGTGACCGTATCGAATCGCTGGGCGACGGCCCCAACACGCCGCTTAACCCAAATGAGCCGCCCACTTCGGAAAACCATCCCATTATCCAGACCGAAAACCGTATCTGGCGCGATGTGCTGGATGCCGAGCGGCAAGTGGTCGTTCGCATGCGCCAGACCTTTGCGATCAGCGATGACGTAATGCACGAAATATTAAGTGATATTGACCTCTTGCATAACCGCTTTGCAAATAGCACATAACGGTGTAGAACTACTCCCCTATACTGAAAAAATTGGGGAGAAATATGTCATTTTCTAAATACTTAGCCAAAAAGCCCGTACAGCTTATTCAGCAGGAATCCGAGACGTCTGAACTCAAGCGCACACTGTCTGCTGCAAACCTGGTGAGCCTTGGCATCGGTTGCATTATCGGTGCAGGTATTTTCGTTATGACAGGCCAGGCTGCTGCGCAATATGCAGGCCCTGCCATTATCATTTCTTTCGTCCTTGCTGGCCTGTGCTGCGCGTTTGCCGGTCTGTGCTATGCGGAACTTGCTTCCATGCTGCCGGTATCGGGCAGTGCCTATTCCTATTCCTATGCTTCCCTGGGCGAAATTGTTGCCTGGGTGATGGGCTGGCTGCTGTTGCTTGAATATGGCGTTGCGGCATCGACAGTGGCCGTTGGCTGGTCGGGTTATGTGGTAAGTTTCCTGGGTAATTTTGGTATCGCTATTCCTGAAATGCTGACCACGCCTACGCTGCAGATGGACCATGACACCCATACACTGATCAATACCGGCGGTATTAACCTGCCTGCCTTGTTTGGTATCTTGTCCATGACCGCATTGCTGGTGGTTGGCGTAAAAGAATCCGCTACCGTGAACAATGTTATCGTATGTGTAAAGCTGGCAGTGGTCGTGCTGTTTGTGGTGATTGGCGCATTTTATGTGAACCCGGACAACTGGGTGCCGTTCATTCCTGAAAACACTGGCGACACTGGCCGTTATGGCTGGAGCGGTATTCTGCGTGGCGCGGGCATTGTGTTCTTTGCCTATGTGGGTTTTGAAGCCGTATCAACCGCAGCGCAGGAAGCTAAAAATCCTAAGCGCGACGTGCCGATTGGTATTCTCGGTTCGCTCTTTGTATGCACACTGCTTTACATGGCAGTTGCACTGGTGCTGACCGGTATCGTGCGTTACGACACGCTCAACGTGGCCGACCCGATTGCCAAGGCGGTTGATGCGATCCAGATTCCATGGCTGTCATTCCTGGTGAAGATTGGCGCCATTGCTGGTCTTACCTCGGTGATGATGGTGCTGCTTTACGGCCAGACCCGTATTTTCTACACCATGTCACGCGATGGCCTGATGCCGCCGATCTTCAGCAGGGTGCACCCAAAATTCCAGACCCCGTGGATCAACACATTGCTGGTGGGTTCGATCATCGGCGTTGTGGCGGCCACCACCCCGATTGATATTCTCGGCGACCTGGTATCGCTTGGTACGCTGACGGCGTTTGCACTGATCTGTTTTACCGTGCTCTACCTGCGCAAGGCAGAACCAAACCTGCCGCGTCCGTTCAAGGTGCCTTTCTCCCCGTACTTCCCGGTACTGGGTATCCTGTTCTGCGGCTACCTGATTTTCGGCTTGCTCAGCAACCCGATCACGGTGCAGTTTTATGTTTATTATCTGGTGGTTGGCCTGGTGATTTACTTCGCCTACAGCCATAAACACAGCAAGCTGCAGAAGATGTAAATCCGCAGCGGCTATACAAACTTAGTTAAAAGGCAGGGGAAATGGTGATTTCTCCTGCCTTTTTCAATTAATTCAATCCCTTATGGCTTTGGCTATGCAGGGGTAAATGATATGAATTTATATATTTCAATATATTACTTAGCATAAGCAGGCAGGTTGCAGGCCCCTTTTTAGTCATAATAATGTAATATGATTACGGTGTAATTCGGTCCGATAAACTGTTAATTTATACGTATATTAATCATTATCCTAAACGGTATACGCGTACGTGAGTATCTACACTTATTCACAGTCAAACGTCATTGATGAGGTTACGTTTAAACGAACCGCTAATGATTCCATACGCGCCTATTTACACCTGTCTGATAAAGCTGATCCCGCAAAGGCACAGGAAATACTCGGTGCGCTGCGCACCCATAATTGTGCCTGCACGCCATTTATGCATGATGATAAATCGCTGCTGGAAGTGCGCGGTTTTAGCAAGGAAGAAGAACTGCTCGACCGTGTACGGCAATGGACCAGCGGGCCTGCCGAAAAAACACTCGAAGCGGAAGATAAGATTTCCACCTGGGAACGCTTTAAGAAGCGCACCTTGCAGCTTAGTGGCCTGTCCTACATGGTGGGTGATTACGGCTTTGTGCGCTACGGCCTTAAAGAGGCCGATAACCTTGTGGTGGCGGCGGCAATTTCGTATTTCCTGGGTACGCTTTCGCTGGTTTTTTATGGCCGCAACGACCAGTCCGACCTGCAGATAAAAGACCTTTCCAACGATGTTGCTGGCTTTGCCAAGAAGAACAATATTGCGATTCCAGAAAACAGCGCGCTGCATGATATTACGCAGGATCGTCCGCAGAGCACGCTGCAAGCAGCCAATGAATTCTGTAAACGTTACCCTTCCGAAATTTTCAACACAGTAACGGCGATTGCTGGTGTGTTTGTGGCGGCATCGGCGTATAAAAACAAGGTGATGCGCCCTACGGCAGGTTTGGATGCCAAGGCAATCCACGAAATGAAAATCGAAGGCTGGATGGACTTTGGCCTTGGGAGCATCACAGCGCTTTCAGGCACGTTCGCAACCTTGGTAAAAGAAAAGAAACCCGATCCCGATAGCCCGCCTAAGGGTATGCTCGATTCCGTATGGCAGAAAATTCAGGCGCACCCGCTGGCGATTGCAGGCGGCGGCTATTCCATTGCTACGATGTGCCACGCTGCCAGCACCTGGAAGGCGTATAAAGAGGCCAAACGCGTGAACGACGTTGCGCGCCTTGAGTCGGTGCCGAACCGCGCGATTTTCGTGGGCGCGGCACTGCTTTCCGAGGCATTGCTTGCCATCTCTTCCAAAGGCCATGGTGAAGGCGTGGTAAGCGATCACAGCGTCGATAACAGCACTATTGCCATTGTTTCCGATATGATCGTCAAGCAGCCGCTTGCCAAGCAGGAACAGCTTATACAGGCCATGGGCGATTTCCTGGGTGAATCCAAGCAGCTGGCGATGAAGAATGACGAAGTGGTTGCGCAGGTCAGGACCCAGGTGGAAAAAATGCGCAAAAATCCATGGGCAGTGCATCTGCAGGCGCAGGTGGATTCCCAGCCTAATGATGAGCATGTAAAAGATGCTGCTCCTGCAAAACAATTCGCGGCTGAACGTGCAGCAACGACGGATAAAGACTGGCAGACCAAAGTAGGCACAGCAGCCGATAAGCATGCCGCGCCAGCGCATTTATCTTTTTAGATTTTCTGGCTAAATTTTCTGGCTAAATTCCAATTCCTCTGGTTTACCACTTGACGCAAGGCGCATTTTCGCCATTTGATCTGCGTATCATTTTATCATCATAAGGAATGTTATGGATCACCCCGCCATTAAAGTTATAGCCATGCCAAGCGACACCAATCCCGACGGTAATATGTTCGGCGGCTGGATTGTCAGCATGATGGATTTGGCAGGGGCAGTAGAGGCGCGTAAAGTCGTGCACAACAACCTGGTGACGGTGGCCATTGATAACATCGTGTTCCACAACCCCGTATTCGTGGGAGACTGCGTGGAATGCTACACCAAAATGGAAAGAATAGGCCGCACCAGCGTTACCGTGAAGGTCGATGTGTTTGTGCAGCGTAAAGACCGCAGTAAAGGCGATCTGAAAGAAAAAGTAACCGAAGGCAGCTTCGTGTTTGTTGCTATTGGCGCTGACAGGAGACCCGTTCCGATCGTGCCTTAAAAGAAATCCCCCACGCCATTGCGGGCGCAGGGGAAGGGCAGGGAGCCAAAACTAAATACTAATGGCCTGTGCGGTGGCGTTCACTACGGCAGCAATACGTATCGCTGACTGGATGCCAAGCTTGCTGACACCCGCCTTGGACACTTCATGCACATGCGCTTCCATGCACATACCGCAGCCATTCATGGCGGATACGGCAAGGCTGTACAGTTCGAAGTCTGCCTTAGCAATACCCGGGTTGCCAATTACGTTCATGCGTAGCTTAGCGGGTAGTTTGCTCAATTCCTCGTCATGCACCAGATGGACAAAGCGGTAATATACATTGTTCATGGCCATGACGCTGGCAGCTGCCTTTGCAGCCGTTCGCGCCGCGCTGTCCAGGCTATCGGCCGTTTCACCTTCGATGGCAGCGATAACCTGCGGGTGGCGGGTTGCATAGGCCGAGGCCAGGGCGATGCCGTGGATTTGCCCAAGTGTTAAATCAGGCGCGCCATCGGTGGTAAGCACATTGCCCAGGTTAAGCTTAATGTCGCGGGCAAAATCAGGGATCAGCTCGCGCAGGCTTTCAAGGTTTGCAGTGGTTATATCTGTTTCACTGCGTATGGTTGCGTAACTCATATTCTACTCCTTTGTTTTTAAG
>JAGVKI010000028.1 GCA_020050695.1 Alphaproteobacteria bacterium
AGCCGTTTTTAATGGGGGATATAAAGGCATTCCCAATATGGACCCGAATGCACGCGTCGGCTTTTCAGCAAGCGGCGTGCTGAAACGTTCGGAGTTTGGCATTGCCTATGGCATTCCGGCGCCCGGCAGCAATATGGGGGTGAGCGATGAGGTTGAGTTTACTATCGAAGCGGAATTTACCGGCCCTAAAATGGCTGATGCGCCCAAAACCGGAAATTAGTTAAGTCAGCAATTATCAGGCGACGCTGGCACCACGGCCTGAGTCGCGTTTGGCCAGTGGTACAGTAGTGGTATCCGCAGGCGTATTGCTTCCGCTGCGGAACTGGGCGAGCGCACGCTGCATCGATTCATCGCCAATATCGGTTCCAGGCTGCGACGTGCCTGCCGCACCGAGCATACCGGGAGCAGGAACAGCAGGGGAAGCAGGCGCCGGTGCCGATGGCTGCGCCTGCATGACAGGTGCCTCCACACCCGGGGTAAGCATCTGGTTCTGGAGCAGTTGCTGGTAAAGCACCGCGCCGCCATTATTCATATCCAACGCAACAGGAATAGGCAGGTCAATGCGCAGGCCGCTTGGCAGTTCCAGCGCCGTTGCCATAATCACACCGGTTGGATCGGCAGCGCCGGTAATTTTTACATCCATCGATTTATTCTGTTTGGTATCGCCGTCCATGATATGCAGCTTCACATTATGCTCAGTGCGCGGCGCGCCGGTATTGGGATCAATGATGCCTTCGCCAGACGGCGACATCAGGGCAGTGACATTGCCCCCTGCTCCCGGCATTCCTGGTGCACCGCCAGGCATGCCGCCAGGAACTTGCGGCACAGGATTTGCCGGGGCATAATTTTGCGGCGTATCAGGCGTGCGCTGTGGGGGTGTAAAGTTTTTGAATATGTCAAAATTCTGGTCATTGATCGCGGCAAAAAGATGCGCGGTATTCAGGAAATCGCCCGTACCCCTGAAACCAAAGCTGCGATCAGGTGAACTGCCCGAAAGGCTCGCGTTATATTGGTTACCGCCCATATGGGCAATGTCAAAATTGATGTCGCGGCCAATATCCGGTCGGCCCGTGCGCCGCTCCATATTTGCCAGGCTGTAATCGCCCGAGGTAAGGTCAAGTTCGCGTATCACCTTGCCATCTTTTATTTCCTGCATGCTTGTGACAGGCGCTTCATTTACACGCCTGATGAACGCTGCCTGCGCTGCCTTGTCGTTAGGATCGCTTGGCATCCATGATGCAGGAACTTCCTTACGCACCAGATATTCAGCGCTTTCCATACTGCCTACACCGCGAGATTGGGGTATCACCCGCGCCTGTATCACAAGCTTATCGCCTTTGATTTCGCTGTTCATACTGCCGGCAGACTCTACGCGTGCCACCTCGCTGTCGCCGTACGCCATTTCTTTCTGGCGTGCTTTGATTTGCGCACGGACGCGAACATCCTCATGATCCAGCACTGACTGGTTTACCAGATCCGCAATATTGTCATAGCTTTTGCGCCCATCGCCACCGACTACAAAATGGCCGTCATGCGTGCGCCCAAACTTGCCAAGCGCAGGGTTCTTATATTCATCCAGTGCAGTTGGGCGCCCTTCAGACGCAATCTGCTCCGTGCTGAGGCGACTAAGCTGCGTCCATTGACCTTCCTTATCAAGATACTGGACAGCAGTTGCGACGAATTCCCGGTTGCCACTAGGCGTATCTTTCCACTCGCCGCGCACGCGGTAGCGATGCTCGTCCTGGTTCGGATGATAATCCGTTTTCGTGCTGTCATATCCTTTGGAGTATTTGCGGTCATCGACCATTTCGATATAGCTGCCCTGCGTGTCTTGACCAAAGCTTACATTTTTCAGCCCGTCTTTTTCCATCTGGTAACGCATGGCAGCCTGTGGATCGGCAGCCGAAAGCAGCATATATTGCACCTGGGTACCACCATCCTGCTCTGGCCGATACGGCACTTGCTTTTCCACCTTGTTACCATTTTCCATGACGGTCACGGAAAGGGCGCTTATGCGGGGACCAGCCTCCCCTTGTGTGATAACCGGCCTGATGGAATTAACGTCAATAGCGTCGGCAGACAGGCCCGAACGCTGCAGCTGCGCTGGCAGTTCACGCTGCGCTTTGCCGATATAATCAAGCTGCTGCGCAAACATCTGCTTGCCCTGGGCACTTTCGAACGGGTTGGTCTTGATGTTGAATTTCTGCTCCATCTCCTGTGTGGTCATGAAGGTTGCAAGCTGCCCCTGCATGGCCACCGGCAGATAACCCTGCGCGATGCTTGGATCCATCAGGCGCGACAATTGCGACTGCACTTCCAGCGACGTCTGCGTTTGCCTGAGCGCGCCGGTACGCGCCTGCGTATCATTGCCGTTCATGAAGGCGTCAACATATTGCTGGCGCTGCTGCGGGTCCATCTGTGCGAAATTGCGGTCGATATAACCTTCAATCGCCTGCTGTCGCATTTCCTGCTGTACAGCCTGCAGGCGCTGCGGGTCATTCATCACAGCGGCGACTTCACTTTGCACTTCCTTGACGCGCGCATCGATAGCAGCCGTCTGCTCTGCCGGACTAAGATTTTTTGGCAGCGGCGGTTTCTTGGATGCCAGATAGGTTCCCAGCGCAAATTTCTTATCCTGTTCACTCATGGCACTCACCTGCCACGAGGTATCAAGCGCACTAAAATCTTTCTTCAGCTTGCCGTCGACCAGTGAGGTCATTTCAGCTTGCATCGCTGTAAAGCGCTGCTCCTGCGGTACATCCTTGGTGGCGTCAAGCAGATGGTACGCCAGCATGCCTTCTTCGCGGGTGGTGCTGGCAGAGGTAAAGCGCTGCTTGGCAGGATCATACACATCTGTAACGCGTCCAATCCTGAGCAAATCAGAGGCTTCCTGGCGCGTAGGGTTGAAATCAGGCGAATCAAATTTCTGAAGCATCGCAGGTGAGAATTCCGGCATGCTGCTGAGCATCTGCACCTTGCGGTTATTGATCAGATAGTCGCGAACATTCGGATCCTGCACATGGGCATAATCGGTCTGCGCCGTTTTATATTTCTGGTATTTTTCCTTGAACTGATCCCAGCCCGGGTTATTGCCCGAATAGACGGCATCGAGCCTGTCATAATGTTTTTCGAT
>JAGVKI010000079.1 GCA_020050695.1 Alphaproteobacteria bacterium
ACGGACGTGCTGCAGGTGAACTGGCATTGTTTAATGGTGCATGGACGCAGGAACTCGGGATGTCGGCGCTCGACCTTAACCGTTCGCAGATCACCGAATATTATGACGCGATGTTCAACACCTATTTTGGGCGCCAGAATTATCAGGGTACGCGCCAGACGATAGACTGGGTGCATCGCATCAGGCCTGCCGACGGTCATCTTGTAACGCTTGGCACCGAAGCATGGAGTGAGGATTTCAAGACAGATACACTGGCAAAAGTGGATGTATCCAACAAGGCAGTTTTTGCCGATCATCAGTTCAATGTGGCCGGTAATTTTTTCATGAATTATGGCGTGCGTCTTGATTACCACCAGGCGTTTGGCCGCCAGTTTACCTGGAAAATTGCGCCGGGCTATATGATCACGCAAACCGGCACGCGCCTGAAGGCAAGTTATGGCACAGGCTTTAAGGCGCCTGCGCTCTCGCAGCTTTACGATACCGCATCGGGCAATGCGTCTTTACATCCCGAAACCAGCCGTGGCTGGGATGCCGGGTTTGAGCAGAATCTGTTTGGCGATAAGATCACTTTTGGCGCTACGTTATTTCGTAATGACATCGAGCAGTTGATCAGCTTTGCCAATTCACCGCCATACCGCGCCCTTAATATCGGCAAGGCACGCACGGAAGGCGTGGAAAGCACGTTCACCTACCGTCCGAATGTGGACTGGACGCTCAATGCCAGCCATGTCTATACGCTTTCGCAGGACAGGGCAGCTAGTCAGGAATTGCTGCGCCGTCCCAAGCATCAGGGAAATTTAGGGGTAACGTATAATTACAGCGACGAGGGGGATGTGGGTATGAACGCCCGTTATTCCAGCAACCGCAGGGACATCGACATCAACTCGCCTTATGGTCGTCTCGACGTTAAATCTTTCAGTACCCTGGACTTTTTTACCAACTACAAACTCAACCCGAATGTAACGGTATATGGACGTCTGGAAAACCTGCTGGATAAGGATTACCAGGAGGTATATGGCTACGGGATGCTGGGGCGAACCGCCTATGCGGGTGTAAAAGCTGGTTTTTAGGTGTTTTTTAACCCACTGATTTGATTTTGTAATTACGGATAACCAAATCTTTACCTGTGGATAACCTAATCTTAACCCGCAGGGCTGTAGAGTTGTGGTATGATTTTTGAATATACCAGTGATACGCCGTATTATCGGCAGATCACGCAACTACAGGGATAAAGATGCACCGTACGTGCAAGGCATCAATCAGGGAATTAAAGAAACTGCTGCTGGGCTGCGTGCTGCCTATGGGCATGCTGGCTGCATCGCCTGTGCAGGCGCAGTCCACAGACCTTATGATCGAAGGTGCAAAGCATTGCACCCGCCAGCTGCCGCGCTATGAGCGCCAGTATGGTATTCCGACCCATCTGCTATCGGCTATCGCTTCTACGGAATCGGGCCGTTATCACAAGGGGCTGAACATTAAAGTGCCTTGGCCGTGGACGATTAACGCAGACGGCGCGGGTTATTATTTAGACAGCAAGTCTGAAGCCATTGCCATGGTGCGTAAGCTTCAGTCTCGCGGTGTTAAAAGCATTGACGTAGGCTGCATGCAGGTGAACCTGATGCATCACCCTATGGCGTTCGGATCGCTGGAAGAGGCGTTTGATCCGGAACATAACGTGGCCTATGCCGCCAGTTTCCTGCGTTCCATTTACCAGGAAGAAAGTTCATGGAAAAAAGCGGCGGCCTTTTACCATTCGCGCACCCCAAGCCGGGGCGGCGAATATGTAGGGCATGTGTATAACAGCTGGTATTCCATTGTTGATAAATTGCGCATGGCACAGGTGGAAGTGCCATCGAGTTCGCTTACAGCCATGAACGATATGAAACGTTCGGTGGGCGACACCAGTTCCTTTACCTCATCAGGCCGTCCTTACGGTTCAAACAGTGTAATTGTGGCTGGCCAGAAGCAGAGCACGTCTGCATATTCCAGGCCTTCAGCTATGAAGGTGGCGCGCCTGCCTGAACAAAAAGGCCAGAAAGTTTCCGCTTACCGTTCGCCACGCATGAACAGCATACAGGTGACCAATGCGGATGATCGCCGTCGCAATGGCATCATGGTGGTTACGCCGGACATTAAGGTGGTGGATGCCGATGGCAAGCGAACCGCTTCTAATATTCCGGTAAGCAATGCTGCAATACGCGCACCTAAAACCATTACGGTAGCGCAGGTATCGCCTACCTCATCGCCGGTAGCGTATGCTACAAACGCTGCGCCGACCATAACGTCTGCGGTGCAGGCTGCCCAGCAAAGCCCTTCTGCAGGCGGTATGGTGGTAGCCACGGGTAAGCGCCCGGGCCCGTCATTTATCTTTAATGATTAAGCTGCTTGAGAAATAAAGATATTTGTCTTATACCATAGGTTATCTTCTATGTACCTGTAAGGCCTGACACATGACTGCTACCATAAAACCCTTTGAAATTATTGAAGTTCCTTCTCTTGAAGTCAAATGTGATGGCGGCGGTGGTTCGCTTGGGCACCCGCGTGTTTTCCTTCACATTGATCAGGACAAAGGCGAGATTACCTGCCCCTATTGTAGCCGTCAGTACCGTCTGCGCCTACTTTCTGGCCATAAGGCGAGTCACTGATTCCATACGTTCTTGCTTTATGATAGACTTAATTCCTGCAATTTAAACCCAAGGCAGGTCACGCGTGCTTAGATCATTTCTGGCTGATGTACTTAATCCCATTGTGTGGAATTTACCCGGCAATGCGGCAAAGAAATTCTATAGCTTTTCCTGTACTGAATATTCCAGTGTGCACGATCTTTTGCTGGCTGCCCGCAAGACGCAGTCGGACAGCAGGGCCGCCAAGTATCTGGGGCATCTGGAAGACGAATATAAACACACCTCCATTTTCCTGAACCGCGCAAATAAAATTCGCAAAGATAAGGGCCAAAGCCCATTGCCGCATCCTGGTTCGGAGTATGAGCAGCTATTTGAACTGCTCGGTGAAAAGCGTTTCCTGGCATTTGTGCATCTGGGTGAAAAGCGCGGCTGCATCCAGTTTTCTTCTTATGCGAAATATTTTGATAAAAAAGGCGACAGCTATACGGCGTCTATTTTCAAAGCGGTGCTGGAAGACGAAGTGCAGCACATGAACTATACGTATGAACTGCTCGAAGAGATGTGCGGCAGCAAGGCAGAAGCGCACAAGGAACTGGCGCGTGCAAACCGCTGGGAGATGCGCCGCAGATGGATGCGTTCAGGCCGCGCCATCACCAGTAAGCTATTTTTCCTGATTACCATATCGATATATCCTTTATTCATGCCCTATAAACTACTATACCTGTGCGTGCCGGCCAAGGTTCAAAAATCCGGCTGGAATAAGTCTTAAGTTTATAGTGCAGGTTCATGGCAAAGATTCTTGGCCTTTCTTTCGGGTATCATGATGCCGCTGCTGCCCTGGTGGTAGACGGCAGGCTGGTTGCCTGCATGCAGGAGGAGCGTTTCAGCCGTGTAAAAAATGACGCATCCTACCCGCGTTATGCCATTGAGGCTTGCCTGCAACGGGCAGGAATAAGTGCTCAGGAACTCGACCAGGTTGTTTTCTACGAAGATATTTTCCTTAAAGCGGAGCGCGTACTTAAAAGTGCTGCGAAGCATTTCCCGCGCGCATGGAAACAGTTTCCCAAAGCCATTGCATCGCAGTTTGGCAGTAAATTATGGGTGCTCGACCAGATCAGCAGTCATCTTCGTTTGCCGCGTGCAAAGGTCACCTGCGTGGAGCATCATTTAAGCCATGCCGCCAGCTGCTTTTTGCTCAGCCCGTTTGATAAAGCCGCCATCATTACCGTAGATGGCGTGGGCGAGCATGCCACCACTTCTATCTGGAGCGGCACCGGCACTGACATCAAACACGTGCAGAGCATTGATTATCCCCATTCCATTGGCTTGCTGTATGCGGCGCTTACGGCGTATCTCGGGTTTGAAGTCAATTCCGGTGAGTATAAGGTGATGGGGCTTGCCGCCTTTGGCCAGCCTGCCTTTAAAGATGAATTCAATAAACTGGTGCAGCGCTTTGACGATGGTTCCTACCGCCTTGATCTTGATTATTTTGCGCACCATACCGACACCGAAATGGGCTTTAGCGCCAAGCTGGAAGAGTTGCTTGGCCCGCGCCGTCCTTATGGCAAAAAATGGGATATTACGCAGGAAGATGATAAACGCTATGCATCCATCGCCGCGTCACTGCAATGGATAACGGAGGAATTGCTGCTTGGTATTGCAAAGGCAGCACGCAGGCTGACGCAGGCCGATTATCTCTGTCTGGCTGGCGGTGTGGCGCTTAACTGCGTGGCCAACACACGCATGCTTCAGGAAAGTGGTTTTAAACGTATTTTTGTGCAGCCTGCTGCCGGGGACGCTGGCGGTGCGCTGGGCGCTGCCGTGTGGGG
>JAGVKI010000152.1 GCA_020050695.1 Alphaproteobacteria bacterium
CACGCAAGCTTCAAGCGCTGCTTTGACCGGCCCCATCACATTATAATTTTCCACCACTTTTTCAGCGCCGTAATAACTCATGGTCAGCATGGTGCCGCCTTTTTTCATCAGCGGGCGGGCAAGGCTGGCCATACGCAGGAAAGAATGGCAGGAAATATCCATCGCCATTAAAAAACCATCACGCGAGCAGTCGGTGAGTTTCCCATGCAGGTCAGCTAACGGCGCATAAGCAATCGAATGCAGGATAATATCAATACCGCCCCATTGTTTTTCAATCGCTGCAAAAACCGCTTCCATCTGGCCGGGCTGCTGCACATCGCAGGGCATATAGATGGCAGGGCTTAAAGAGGCCACCGCCTTATCGACATGCGGCTTGGCCTTATCGTTTAAATAGGTTACCGCAAGTTGCGCTCCGCTGCCTGCGAATGCATGCGCGCAGCCATATGCAATGGACTGGTCATTGGCAATGCCAAGCACGAGGGCTTTCTTTCCTGCAAGAAAAGGGAAAGTGCCAGGGCGGGTATCTGGAGACGATGCGGTATTGTTTGGCATGATATGACCTAAGCTGGATTTTAAACTGCCGCGATCATACAACAAAAGGCTTCAAAAATCCATTACCATATATACCCCTAAGGCATTGCTATTGCTTGCTTAGAGACAAAGTGATTGTCATTAACCGGTTGGTACCGTATACAGGTATTCCCCGAATATAAGGGGGCATAAACAAATATTTTCGGGAGAGTGGTGATGAAAAAGGACAAAGAAAAAGATAAAGAAAAAGACAAAGTAAAAAAACGTCCTGAATATGAACTGATTGACTTCACCGATGAAGTCAAACGCCTTAACCGCGTAATGGGCCAGATCGAAGGCGTCAGCAAAATGCTCAATGAACAGCGTAAGCTGCAGGACGTACTGATCCAGTGCAAGGCCGTTCACTCTGCCCTCAAGTCGGTTGAATCACGCATTCTCAAAGCGCATCTTGAAGTAGCGCTGGATGAAATCAGCAAGCTTGAAAAGAAAAAGAACCGCGAACAGAAAGTTGCGGAACTGGAAGAACTGTTCAAACAGGCCAGCTAATCACTCTTGCGCGCTTAAGTTCGCTGAGTAATGTCGCTGGAACTGTCTCTCTC
This sequence comes from Alphaproteobacteria bacterium, assembly GCA_020050695.1. Classification (GTDB taxonomy): domain Bacteria; phylum Pseudomonadota; class Alphaproteobacteria; order Rickettsiales; family SXRF01; genus JAGVKI01. Next base: position 1,131 of record JAGVKI010000152.1, read on the forward strand.
TTCGTTTAATCTGCTGGACGTCATCGGAGGTATCTTCGTTTGCATCGGGTTGCTGTTCATATACCCTGCATTCCGATATATATCCGATGACGTACACAGCCGTACCTGGCCGCAAATAGTTGCCACCCTCAAGCATATTGAAGCGTTTGAAACAATCATTCAGGGTACTGAGCGCAACAATTATCAAAGCTACGTGCGCCATGGCTGCAGGCTACAATACGAATATCGTTTTGAAGGCAACGACTATGAGGCCATCTCAGTCGTTGCAGCCGCAGACAAGCAAGACGCGGGCCGTATAGCTGCAAGCCATTCGCCTGGCGCAACCATACCCTTGCATTACAACCCAAAAATACCACAACATTACCGCTCTATCGATACACCGGCGACCAACAACATTATCTGGCTTGCTCCCATTATCGGCTTTTGCGGATTCGGACTGCTTGTATTATACATAAGCCGCCGGTTTTACTAACCCTTGCACTTAAACCTTAGACAGGGACATACCATGTCGTCAGCTCCGTGGGATTCGGAATTATTGATACTGCTTGCCGTTACGATGGCGCACGCTGCACTGCCCTGCATAGTGTATATGCGCGGCTGGTCAGCCAGTCCTCTGCTATGGATGCTACGGCTCGACCTGCTCATCCTATGCGGGTATGCGCTTTGGCGCGTTTATATACTACGCGACCTGGGACATACACTCGCGGATATCGACATGCTGTATTATGCGATGGCAGAGGCAGGGTTGCTTGCATTAAGCTTCTTGCCACTTCCCGTCTGGCTGGTATGGAGCCTGTATGGTTTGTGGACGCTGCTACTTGCAGCAATCAGCATTTTCTTCCTGACTTTCAAGATGCGGCTATTTTAGCCCTGCTTGCTTTTTATCTTCATCGTGTAAAGCACTACCGGCGCATTAGCGATAGCCATGGTCAGGAAGACCTGCGGAACGGTAAACTCTGCCCCCAGCATAAGCACCGTGGCAATCGCCGCACCTACCATGAAAAGCGCATTGATGACGTTGTTGGTGGCAATCGTGCGGGCACGTGATTCGGGGTGGCTGTCCTGCTGCATGATAGCGTATAGCGGCACCACATAGATACCCCCGCAGATAGCAATAGCCGACAGGTCAAACAGGATGCGCCAGTTCGGTAAATGCGACAGGAATTGACTTACCCCTACGATCGCTGCGCTATCAAGCACCACCGCTGTGCTGGCAAATACCAGGTCGATGGTGAAAACGCTGATGCCAAACAGGGCAATGGGCACATAGGTGCTTTTCACCTCGCCTTTGAGCAAGCGGTTACAAAGCAGCGAGCCAATGCCAATGCCTAGCGAGAACGCTACCAGGAACAGTGTCACTACTGTTTCATCAGCATGCAGTGTATCCTTGGCAAACGTCGGAAACTGGGAAAGGAATGTTGCGCCCACCAGCCAGAACCATGAAATGCCCAGTATACAGCGCCATACTCGCTTATTCTCGCGGTCATTGCGCACGATGTTCCATGTCTCTTTTGCGATATTCCAATTGATTTTCAGGTCAGGGCTTGGCGCAGTTGCAGCGGGTATCGAGCGGCTGCTGATATACCCCAGCACTGCGCATCCAATAATGGCAGCGGAAATAAGTTCGCGCCCGAGTTCATGCATGACGAGTAAGCCGCCCACAATAGTGCCAGTGAGAATCGCAAGAAAGGTACCCGCTTCGATATAGGCATTGCCCGCGAGCAGTTCATTTTCTTTTAAATGCTGCGGCAGAAGCGCGTATTTAATAGGCCCAAAGAAGGTGGAATGCACCCCCATGCCAAACAGCACCACCAGCAGAAAATATATCTGGCCTGTGAAAAAACCAATGGCGGCAAGCGTCATCAATCCTATTTCCACCAGCTTTACATAGCGGGCAATCTGGCCACGGTCGTATTTATCGGCAAGCTGGCCTGCCGTTGCAGAAAACAGCAAATAGGGCAGCATGAAAAGCCCTGCGGCTACCGTGACAAGCACCTGTGCATTTTCGCCTGTTGCCTGCGCAGCCTGGTAGGTAATGAGTATTACCAGCGCGTTCTTAAACGCATTGTCGTTAAATGCACCGAGAAACTGAGTGATAAATAACGGCAGGAACCGCCGTACCTTGAGTAATTCTGGAATCATGAGGACACACTTACTATTCTTCGGAATGCCGGACATATTGCTGCAACGCCAGCTCATCCAGCATGATGTTTTCCTTGCGCTGCCCTTCTTCCTTAGCACGCCGCTTTGCATTTTGCTCGGCAATTTCGTATTTTTTTAAATCGGTATAGGCCTGCGCAATTTGATCGCGCAGTTTTTCTATCAGCATATCCAATATGCGAATTTCCTCTGCTATCTTTTCCTGACGCTGCT
>JAGVKI010000089.1 GCA_020050695.1 Alphaproteobacteria bacterium
CGATAAACAGCGGTGCGCCCATCAGGTGCAATGACATATAGGGGCTGGCAACCAGCGAGGCAAAGGGCGCAAAACGCTCATGTGCAAAGCGGCCAAACAGCGGCATTATGCTGAGATAATCCTGCCATATGCCCATACCCAGAACCAGCGTTGATACAGCAAAAAGCACGGCAACCGTAGCTGCCGCAACTGCCATAATACGCCACTGACGGGTGGCAATCAGCATAAAGGGAAGCAGTACGCCAATCTGCGGTTTGATGACCATGGCGCCAAAGGCAATGCCCGTCCACCAGCGTTTGCGCTGCCAGCCGTAAATGCCTGCCATAAACAGGCAGGCCAGTATCATCCCCGTCTGGCCACTCATGAGGTTGACCATGACAAATGGCAGTGTGAAAAAGGCTGCAAGACGGTAATGCTCTGCCGCGTCCTTTTCAGAATAGATAAGGATTTTTCTTAGCAGCCAGTAAAAAGCGATCAGCGGCAGCAGTGTCCAGAGGGCAACGGCGACGCTATAATTCGTATAACCAAGCGGCCAGAGCAGCAGCGCCATTGGCGGCGGATACACGAAAGGAGCCACCTGACCGCCTGTGGGCGTTTTACCATCCAGCACCTGCTTTAGGACGGTTGCATCATACAGCGCGGCGGCATTGCCTTGTGCCAGTTTTTCCGCTGCCTGCCAGAATACCGCAAAATCACCGCCAAATGCGGCGCCCTGACGTACTTCATTGCCGTAAGCCAGCAATGTTGCCAGCGCCTGCAGCAGCAGCGCTATGCCTAAAAGGGTCATCAGTTTTTTCTGTGAAGCGGGCATCAGCGTCTTCCTGGCCTTAAGTATGCTTGCAGCCAGTGATCATAAAGTCCCAGCTGAAACCCTATAATGGTTTGAAGGCGTTCAAGGCTTAAAAGATCACCGCTGGTAACCAGGTGCAGTTTGTTATAATAGGCTTCCAGGTCGTCCTGCATAAGCGCGGTTTCCCCTTTATCCCTTGCCAGAAAATAACCCGTTGGCACATGGCGCATGAAATGCCCTACGCGCCAGATATGCGGCTTCATCGGCAGGCGCGCTAGCAATGGGTCGGTAATGGCGAAATCATCAATAATCCTAAGCTTGGGGCCAGCATAAAAGCCGTACATTCCGATGGCATGGAAAAACAGCGTTTTATCAAGATGCCAATATTTTTCCTTAAGCTGCTTGCCCCATGCTCCCCACTGGTGATTCACTTCCCTGCGCACGCGCAGGTTGCCGCCAGGATAAAGAAGCAGTGCGCTGGCCGGGCGATAAAAAGCATACTCGTTATGAATACCGTAGGCATACCTTCCCTTTGGTAGGAATTTAGAAACCACCAGCGGGTTCATCATGGAGAGCAGATTGGGCGCCAGTGCGACCAGCAACATGGTGCCTAGTAATGTTTTTAACTCCAGCCTGGGGAGCGCAAGATAGACCATCCAAATGGCGATGTAGGTGGGAATGGCAAAGAAGCGGCCCTCTATATAGTCGCCGCCAATATAGATAATATAACCAATATAGGCGATCAGTCCGGCAAGCATGAGGCTGCCTTTGGGAAGGTTTGCAATGGTCTGCCTGTTATAGGGGCCACCCCGGAACAGCTGGCGAAGGGTAAGACCGGCTGCTGCAATGATCCAGCAGGTGCCAAACGGGTCTGACACCACGTAATGAGCCACATAATGCAGGCCCTGGCATATAAGCACATGCAGCGGGATACCGGTGTTGAGTTTTGCATATTTGGTATTGGGCAGCATGAAGCCGTAATAAAACAGGCTAAAGGCGAGCCATGCGATAAGCGGCCAGAAGGATTTGAGCAACTGCATGCGGTTAAGGTTGCGGCGCTGCGTGTAAGCGACCCAGATAAGGGCGGGTGCAAGAATAATGCAGTAATCAAGGCGGGTAAGCAGGCAGAGCGACGTAATAAAGGCCAGCCTGTAGGGCGACGGATTATTGCTAGCCAATGTATAATAAAACCAGCCAATCAGCAGCATGGCTAGCGGGGCTTCCAGCCCGCACATCATGTAATTGCGCATAGCCGTGATAAGCAGTATGGGCAGCAGCACGAAGAGTATTTTATCTAACGGGGCTTTATCCGGCACCCGCAGCAGGAAATACACTGCGCCTGCCGCGCACAGTGCGGAAATTGCCATGCTGACTAGGTAGATATTGCCAAAGACAAGGTATGGCACGATATGCAGCAGCATCCATAAGGGATGGGTATAGACCTGTACCCGCTCGTCCACATTCCAGCGCAGCCCATAGCCATGGGCAAAATTATCAATTACCCGGAAGGTAATATAGGCATCGTCATGCATCCATGCATTGGATAGAATATAGAAAACGCATCCGGCGCAGCAAAGCAGGAGCAGGTAAAAAGCAGGACTCTGCTGGCCGAGCCGGATGCGATCCATAGAGGATGCCTAATCTTCCAGTTCGTCAATGAACTCAGCAATGATGTTAAGGCCCTGTTGCCAGAAGTCCGGCTTGGTAGCGTCCAGGCCAAACGGTTTCAGCAGTTCCTTATGGCGTAGCGTGCCGCCAGCGGTCAGCATGTCCATGTATTTGGACTCGAAGCCCTTTACATTGCCCTTCATGTAAACCGCATAAAGCGAGTTCACCAGGCAGTCACCGAATGCATAGGCATACACATAAAACGGCGAGTGGATGAAATGCGGAATATACGTCCAGTAATACTTATAGTCGCCTTCCAGCTTCACGCCGCTGCCTAAGCTTTCAGCCTGTACATCCATCCAGATCTGGTTGATGCGGTCAGTGGTGAGTTCGCCTTTCTTGCGTTCGCCATGTACGCGCTTTTCAAAATCACAGAACGCGATCTGGCGCACTACGGTGTTGAGCATGTCTTCCACCTTGGCGGCGATCAGGCGTTTTTTACGCGCCTTGTCTTTTTCGCGGCGTACCATTTCACGGAAGGTCAGCTGTTCACCAAATACCGAGGCGGTTTCAGCCAGCGTCAGCGGTGTATCGGCCATCAGAGCGCCCTGCTTTGCTGACAACACCTGGTGCACGCCATGCCCCAGTTCATGGGCAAGCGTCATCACATCGCGTGATTTACCCTGGAAATTCACCAGCAGATAAGGATGCACCGACGGTACGGTAGGATGGGCAAAAGCGCCAGGCGACTTGCCGGGTGATACAGGTGCGTCAATCCAGTCTTTTACAAAGAATTCTTTACCAAGGGTCGCAAGCTTGGGCGAGAAGCGGCCATAGGCATCGAGCACCAGTTCGCGCGCGGCGTCCCAGCTATAGGCGGAATCCGTATCGCCGGGCAGCGGCGCATTGCGGTCCCAGTAGTTCAGCTGCTTAACGCCAAACCATTTTGCCTTCAGCTTGTAGTAGCGGTGCGCCAGTTTGGGGTAGCTTTTGCGCACGGCGGTCAGCAGCGCTTCTACTACTTCGTCTTCGATATAATTGCTGAGGTTGCGCGAGGAGATAGGCTGCTTGAAACCGCGCCAGTTGTCTTCGATCTCTTTATCCTTAGCCAGCGTATTGGTTATCAGGGTAAATACTGGGGCATTCTCACCCAGCACTTTACCAATCACCAGCGCTGCTTTTTTGCGGGTTGCCGCATCTTTTGAGGAAAGCAGGTCGAACGCTTCAGCGGAACTCAGTTCCTTCTTATCCCACGGGAAACGCAGGCGTGCCATGGTTTCATCGAACAGGCGCGACCATGCCGCCCTGCCCGATACGTATTTCTCATGCAGCATCTTTTCCAGTTCGTCGGAAAGCTGGTATGGCTTATAGGTGCGCACATCGCGCAGCCATGGGGCATATTTCTTGAGCGCTGCGGTCTTCAGCTTGGCGTCCATGTCCTTGTCGGCAATTTTATTGATTGCAAGCCCGAAGAACAGTATCTGTGAGGAAAGCACGGTGATTTTTTCCTGCACATTCTGGTAGAACTGCGCATTGGCGGGTTCGCTCATGTTTTTAGCGAAAATCAGCTGCGCGTAAGAACCCAGTTTGCCAACCAGTTCCTGGATCACTTCATATTCAGCAATAGCCTTGGCAAGCGTTGCGCCATCGATTTTTGCAACCTTACCCTCATATTTTTTACGGAACTGGTCGCAAAGCTGCTTCAGCTTACCGAAGTCTTTTTCAACGGCAGGCGAATGCATGGAAGGGTAAAAATCGGTCAGATCCCACTCGGGAAGCTTGCCCAGGCTCGTTTTACGCGTGGGCGCTTTTTTAGCAGCCGTGCGGGAGGCTGCAGTTTTGGTGGGTTTTTTGCGTGCGGCGCTGCTGCGTGTAGCCATTAGCGTATTCCTTTATAAGTGAAATCCGCCGTTAGCTTACGTCAGCTGCTATTTCTTATCAACCATCATGTTGCGGGTGGCCGATGGAAGTGTGACGCGCAGGCCATCAAGTGCATCACTCATCATGATCTGGCAGCCAAGGCGTGAGGTGTGGGTCAGGCCGAAAGCCAGGTCGAGCATGTCTTCTTCGTCTTCGGTGGCGCCTTTAAGCTTGCCGTACCATTCTTCGTCCACAACCACGTGGCAGGTTGAGCAGGCCAGCGAGCCTTCACACGCGCCTTCGAGCGGAATGCCGTTCTTATGCGCTACTTCCAGCACGGAAATACCTACCGGTGCGTCGAAAGTCTGTTCCTTTCCATCTGCAAATACAAAGGTCATTTTAGGCATGGTTCTTAGTCTCCAGTCGTTAGTCTACGGTCGCCAGCAAGGCAGCGTCCAGTTTTTTGATTAAGCCACTCAGCATTTTGCCCACTTCGGTAGCACAACGATTTACATCTTCATAGTCGTTATTCGCAAGATAGTGTAATTTATTAGCAATAATGCTTTGGGTTTCCAGTTCTGCCAACGAGCCTTTTGAAATAGCCAGAAAGCGAATAAAATCCTTGTCAGAATGCCGCTGGGAACCTTCCGCGATATTAGAAGGGATAGAGACCGCGCAACGGCGCATTTGCGAAGTAAGTCCATACATTTCTGCATTAGGGAAGCGCTCTGTTAAACGATAAACCAGCAGCGATAAGTCGACTGCTTTTTCCCAGACCGTAAGTTGCTTATAGCTTCTAGCCACTTTTAGCACCACTGGAGACCGACGTCTGGAGACTATCGAATACCTTGCCTTTTAGCGCACTCGTTATGGCTCTGTCCATTCTTCTTTCGGCAAATGGCTGGGCAAGGCGCGCCAGTTCATGTGTCTCGGCGTCGATATAGTCGCGGTCGGTATCATCCACCGCGTTCCTTACCACACGAATCTGGCTGGTAAACTGGCCTTTTTCGGCCTCGGTCAGCAGGTCGCCGTCGGCTTTCATGGCCGATTCCAGCTCCACAATGGTGCGCTCAGCCTCAACCCGGCTTTCAGCCAGCAGGCGCTCAGTAATGTCCTTGCGGGCATGCTCCATGCTTTCGAGCAGCATGCGTTCCATCTCTTCCGGCTCCAGGCCGTACGAAGGCTTCACATGCACCACCTGCTCGTTGCCTGTGGTTTCTTCGCTGGCAGCTACCGTAAGCAGCCCATCAGCATCGACGGTAAAGGTAATTTTGACGCGGGCAATGCCAGCCGGAAGCGGTGGAATGCCAGCTAAATCAAAGCGCGCCAGTGAACGGTTATCGCCTACCATTTCGCGCTCACCCTGCACTACATGCACCTGCATGGCGGATTGCCCGTCCTGCCAGGTGGTAAATTCCTGCGATACAGAAACAGGAATAGCCGTATTGCGGTAAATCAGTTTTTCGGTAAGCCCGCCCATGGTCTCAAGGCCAAGCGACAGCGGAATCACATCCAGCAGCAGATTGTCGGAGCCCTGGGTAAGGCCGTGCGCCTGGCGGGCAGCGCCGATGGCGACTACTTCGTCCGGATTTACATCGCAAAGCGGTGCTTTGCCAAAGAAATTTTCCACCTGCTCAAGCACTAAAGGCACGCGGGTAGAGCCGCCCACCATAACCACACCCTTGATATCCGGTGTAGAGAGTTTTGCGTCGCTGAGTGCCTGCTCACAGACATCGAGCGTTTTTTGTACGAACGGCATAGCCAATTCAACAAAATCTGCGCGCGAAAGCAGCGCTGATTTATTGCGGTAGGTGATGGTGGCATTTTCTTCGTGCGTCAGTGTGTGTTTTGCGGCGCGGGCCAGTGATACGAGCACGCCCACTTCTTCGCTGCTCATGGTTTCGGCCGACTTGCCCATTTCGGCCAGCATCCACGCGGCAATCGCCTGATCGAAATCGTCGCCGCCAAGCGCGGTATCCCCTGCAGAGGCGAGCACCTGGAACACGCCTTTTTCCATTTTCAGCAGCGACAGGTCAAACGTGCCGCCGCCCAGATCATAAATCGCGTAAATGC
>JAGVKI010000310.1 GCA_020050695.1 Alphaproteobacteria bacterium
GGCGCATTCCTGAGTATGTGCTGCTGGGTACGGCATTATTCGGCGGCAGCCCTGCGGCCTATTTTGCCATGCAGAAATTCCGCCATAAAACCAAGAAGACATCGTTCAGGGTGCGTTACTGGCTGGTGGTGGCGGTACAGTGCGGGGTGGTTATCTACTACCTGGTATCACCAGACGCAGCCGTGTTCCAGCAGGTGAGCAACAGCGCAAGCAACACGGCGATATAGGAAATACACATTATCAGGGATTACTGCAGGTAGGTCGAAAGCGTATCGCGCAGACCCAGCAGTTCATTGCGGATAGCAGAAAGCTGCTTTCTCTTTTTCTCATCAAGTGCAGGCTTTTCAACCACAAATGCTTTTTCAACAATCACGCGCTTTTCGGCTTTCTGAATAACAGGCACCGCTACTTCCAGATGAGCGGCATCGAGCGCTTCGCGGTTACGGCTGCTAAACACCTTCTTGGCACCTTTAATGGTGTAGCCCTGCTTATAAAGCAGGTGCTTGATGGTGGATAATACTTCAATATCTTCCTGGCGGTAATAACGGCGGCCACCACGGGATTTGATTGGCTTGATCTGGGAGAAGCGGCTTTCCCAGAAACGCAGCACATGCTGCGGCACGCCAAGGAACCCTGCTACTTCACTGATGGTTTTAAATGCGCCCGGCGCTTTGCCGTTAGACTCCTGCGCCACTTCCTGCACATCTTCTTGCGCTACCTCATCTTCACCGAAATACTCCTCCACTTCGGATTCGCGCTCCATTGCATCACGGCTGTAGAGATCATCGGGCATTTCAGCAGTCAGACTTTCAGGGATCAGGCCTTCCGGGGATTCGAGTGTTGGCAGGCGCTGTGCATATACCTGCGCAGCGGCGGCCTGCGTGCCAAGCACGGGCAGCACCGAACCAATAGGCTCGCTGCCTTCAGGCTCTTCGTCCAGCAAGGTAGCGGTCGAAGGGATTTCATGCTCAGCCTGGGACTTTGGCATGTCAGGCTTGGGAGCATTTTTGCCAGATTGCTGCTCTTCACGCTTCAAAACAGGGGTAATATGCGCAGTTATCAGATCGATAGGTTTGGATTTACCAGTAGGTAAATGAGCAGACAGATTCTCTTTGGGGGTGGGTTTTGAAGGTGTTACATCCTGGGTATCCTGTAGGTCAGAGAACAAGTCTTCCTGCAGCATATCAAGTTGCATCCTTCATACTCCTCTTTTTAGGCGCTGTATTTCCGTAGCAACCAAACCACGAAAAACAGCTGGATTATGCCGTTGGCGTAACTCCTTTGCCGTTAAGAGCACTGTTTACTTTGCTCTTCAGCAGATTAGAAGCATTAAACGACAGTACAGTGCGCGAAGTGATAGGCACTTCTACGCCGGTCTTTGGGTTACGGCCCATGCGCTGCTTTTTCTTGCGCAGGCTAAACGTCCCAAAAGACGAAAGTTTTACGGTGCGGTCCTGCTCTAAGCTGGTGCAGATTTCTTCAATCACTGCATCAACAAGCATGTTGCATTCCTGGAGCGACAAGCCAATTTGCTTATACAAAGAGTTGCTTAAATCAGCACGTGTGAGTGTTTTGCTCATATTGTTGTTCTTCTCTCTAGGTTAAACGTAACTATAGTAATAATGCATTTATAAAATAAAATCAAGCGGGTAGTAAAAAGGGGGGTGAATATTCATTCCGGTGGGCAAAAAATGCCCCCTATGGCTTTACCAGCGCAATAGGGTACAACCCCAGGTCAAACCCGCTCCCAGCGCAGGACAGGCCACTAAATGCCCCTGTTTGATACGACCGTCCTGGCTGCCCAGATGCAACGCCAGTGGAATGGACGCCGCCGAGGTATTCGCGTGTTGCGAAACAGTCGCAATTACCCGGTCTTCCCCAATATGTAATTTCTGGGCAACCCCAGCTAAAATACGCATATTTGCCTGATGGGGCACCAGCCAGTTCACATCGTCAGCATGTTTACCGGTTGCTGCCAGCGCCTCTTCAACCGCTGCCGGCATTTTGGCTACCGCATGGCGGAAAATATCTTTGCCGAACATAAAGAGCTTACCTGCATTCATGGTCGACGATACGCCGCCGGTGGTTGCAAGCAGTCCGGTATACTGGCCGTCGGAATGAATGCCGGCGAACAAAATGCCGCGATCATCAGACGTGCCCTTTTGCTCCTGCGCCTCAAGCACCACCGCAGCAGCACCGTCACCAAACAGGATGCAAGTGCCGCGATCACTCCAGTCGAGAATGCGCGAATAGGTTTCTGCGCCAATGACCAGCACACGCTTTGCCATACCTGATACGATAAAGCTGTTTGCAACCGACATGGCATACACAAAGCCGCTGCACGCCGCGTTGACGTCAAATGCCGCGCCGCCGGTAATACCGAGTTTATGCTGGATCTTGGTTGCCGTGGACGGCATGGTGTCATCCGGCGTGGTGGTGGCGAGTATCACCAGGTCAATCGTCTCAGGTGCAATACCTGCATTTTTAAGCGCCTGCGCGCCTGCCTTGGCTCCAAGGTCAGAAGTCAGTTCACCTTCAGCTGCAATATGGCGCTGGTGAATACCGGTGCGCTCTACAATCCATTCATGGCTGGTTTCCAGCGTCGCTTCAAATTCGGAATTTGGCATCACGCGTTCAGGCAGATGCATGCCGGTGCCAATTACCACGGCGCGGCGCATTAGGCGGTCTCCCCCGCAGGGGTTGCTTCTACGGACAGATTGATTTCCTGCGTGATACGCGTGTTAATGTCGTGAACTACCAGTTCCACGGCAACGCTGATCGCATTGCAGAAACTGAATGCATCGGCGCCACCATGGCTTTTCACCGCGATACCGTTAAGCCCCAGGAACATAGCGCCATTGCGCTTGCGGTCATCAAGCTTGTCTTTGACTACTTTGAGTGCGCCAGCTGCAAGCACTGCACCGGTTTTGGAAAATGGCGAACTGTTGAATGCGTCTTTGAGATAGGTGCGGATAAGGCGTGCAGCACCTTCAGCGGTCTTGAGCGCGACGTTACCGGTAAAGCCGTCAGTAACCACTACGTCCACCGTGCCTTCCGCAATATCATTGCCTTCAATAAAACCGTGGAAATTAAGCGCGCGGCCAGAGTTCTTGATGACCTGGTAGGCTTCTTTGACTTCGTCGCGGCCTTTGAGTTCTTCTGAACCTACATTGAGCAAGCCAATTTTCGGACGCGACAGGCCAAGTACGGCGCGCGCAAATGCATCACCCATAATGGCGAAGCGATATAAATCTTTTGCATCGGATTCAACATTCGCGCCAAGATCGAGCATCACGCACTCGCCGCGCAGTGTTGGAAAAAGCGCTGCAATCGCCGGGCGTGAAATGCCAGGCAGCGTGCGCAGGATAAGCTTGGACATCGCCATCAGCGCGCCCGTGTTACCTGCAGAAACAATAGCGCAGCAACGATTGTCGCGCACCGATTCAATGGACATCCACATGCTGGAATTACGGCCACGGCGAACAGCGACCGACGGCTTGTCGTCCCCGGCAATTACGATTTCAGTGTGTACGATTTCACTCGCCGCTTTTAGTTGCGGCAATTCGATAAGCAGCGGCTCGAGGATATAACGGTTTCCATACAACAGGAAACGGATGCCGGGATGGCGCACAAGTGCCATGGCTGCGCCACGAAGGACACAAGCCGGAGCATTGTCGCCGCCCATTGCATCAAGAGCAATCGGTAACTGGAGCTTTTTGCCAGCCGACATGGCCAACTATATTAGCGTTTTACTTTATCCGTCGTAACCTGGCGGCCATTGTAATAGCCGTCAGCCGACACATGGTGTGGACGCTTCAGTTCGCCGGTGGTCTTGTCTTCCACTACGGTTACCTGGTCCAGCGCATGGTGCGAACGGCGCATGTCACGCTTTGATTTACTTGTTTTCTTTTTAGGTACAGCCATGAGTTTAGTCCTTACATCTCATCTTTTTAAGCATTACAATATCTTATCCCTCTTGGCATGGGAACCGCTGTATATAACATAATCACAGCCGAGTGGAAGCCCTTTTTACAGCTTTTTCGCGCTGCCACAAATACAAAAGGACGCCCGGGAACACAGGCGTCCTTTTAGTAATAATTTACAAATAGTTAGTCAAAAAACCAGAAACTAAAGCCCGAGCGCTGATATACCGGTTCAGGGTAATAGCTGCTGTAATAAACCGGTGCAGGCTGGTAAACGACCGGCCTGTAAACCACCGGACGGTACACTACGCGCGGCGGGATATAGCGCGCCTGCTGGTAATGCCCATGATTCCATCCATGCTTGCCGTGGCCACCATGTCCGCCATGACGACCATGGCCATGGTCGCGATCTGCATAGGCAGCGCCGCTGGTGAGTGTCACCATCATCAGGCTGGCGGCGAGGATCTTGGTTAGCTTAGACATATAACTCTCCATCAATGTTTGATGGTCACAGTCTGCGCCTTGTTATATTACCGCCGTCCTACGCCTACATTACGTATTGTTAAGGTGGGTTTTATCCAGAAAAGCAGTGATTTTTTACACGCTGCATATGCGCAGCAAGATTGGGATGCGACGCAGCATGAAGAGCCACCTCATGCTGGAAAGGTCCGGTGATTAAATTTCCGATGACAGAGAAAACAGTAATATCCACACTCGTCATGTCTTCGCCAAAGAAATAGGGTTTATTGCCCAGCATGGCACTGAGCGCATCCACATCACGGCGCCCTATCGCAACAATCTCGTCGCGGCTATGGCGCGCTATCCCCTGCTGCGTGAGTTGTTTTTTTACGTAGGCATGAATACGCGGCGCAACAAGCCAGCGTACCACCGCCGGGTATTTTGCAAACAGCAATGCCTGCATTTTCGCCCAGCCCTCACTATCGACAAAGCGCATATAGGCCATAATGCGGTAAATGCTTTCTTCGCACAGATAGGTAATGCTGCGCGCCACCGCTTTTTGCTCCGCACTCAATGCCGCATCCGGCGATAAGCCATATGCGCTGCACAGATAATCTATGATCAAATTGGAATCGCCGCGCTTGCCGTTGGCATCTTCGATATACGGCACCTTGCCTTTGGGCGCGCCCTTCAGGCGCGATACGGTTACCGCCTTATGCGGCACCTGCTGCCAGCGCAGGAATGCCTCCAGCTTCGCGCAAAACGGGCTGGCGCTGAATACGTCCCACGGGCCGGGAAACTGGTAGAGGGTAAGAAATGAGGTCATGCAAACTCCGTTACAGGGGGCGAGTGTAACGCAGTTATGATTTTTAGCAATGCAGGGAAAATTAAGCGAGCACGTGGCCGCGCTGGCGGCGTTCACCATTTACAATCATGCGCGCATCAATATCGAGCACCGCAATGACGCCGCGCGCAAATGTGGCACGCCTGAGCAGAGACTCACCGCCCATATTGGCGTGAATCGCATCCAGCAATGCCGCTTGCGGAAGCGGCTTGCCCTCAAGGCCCACGCCCAGTTCATCGGCAATAGCACGCACCAATGCAGCCTTCTCTTCGGGGGAGGCATTCTTGTATGCGGCAGCACTACTCTTTGCTGCTTCTGCTATGGGGTCTTCGCTAATGATGGTCATGGTATTTCATACTTGTCAGTGTGGTGTTTACACTCTCTACCTATACCCTTCACAGCAAGATTTAAAGTTAAGCTTTGTTTACGAAAACATTAATTTCCCATAAGAAAAGGTTAAATTTCATTATTATTCAGCGGGCTATACATCACGGTTTTCACACCATAAATAGTCTGCCATGGCATTTGAGGCGCAGCTGCGCTATAGTAATGGCATGTATTGCGCTTCCACACGCAGGCGTCTTATCGAGTGCCTGCTTATCTTTGTCTGCCTTCCCCTGCTCATCGCGTGGCTTAAGCCGCGCGGCTATATTTACGGCATCTTATGGCTGCTGATGGCGTTTTGCGCGCAGCTGCTGCAACATCAGTATGGCTGGAAATTCAAGGATGACTGGAACTGGAAGGGGCTGTCCGGCAAGGAAGTAAAACGCATTGTCCTGCGCTTTATCCCGTTTGGCGCGGCCCTGCTCTGGTTCACCTGGTACACGATTCCGGGCGAACTGTTCAGCCTGCCAAACCGCAGCCTGATCATGTGGGCAACTATCATGGTGGTGTACCCTCCCCTATCCATTTTGCCGCAAGAAGTCATCTACCGAAGTTTTTTCCTGCGGCGCTATACGCCGCTGGTGCGCAATCCCGATCATGTGCGCATCTTGTGCGCGCTGGCATTTGGCTGGATGCATGTGATCATGCTCAACTGGCCGGCAGTGGTATTCAGCGCCATTGGCGGGCTGTTGTTTGCCGACACCTACCAGCGCAGTAAATCGCTGGCGGCAGTATGCTTTGAACATATGCTGTATGGCTGCTTCCTGTTTACTATAGGATTAGGCTATTACTTTTTCCACGGCAACGCCATGCGCTAAGCCGTGCGAGGGCTACTTCAGCAGATGGTCGTAATAGCCCCGCTGGAATGCCCAGATAGTGTCAAAGCGCTGCATGCTCCACACATCATCGCGGATCACCACACGAAGCTTCGAATAATATTGCGCAAACTGTGGACTCATCTGTTCAGTGGATCCGTCTTTAAGCGCCTTCACATATCCTTTGGGAATATCTCGCCCAAAATGCCCAACGACACCCACAAAATTTTTAGGGCTTTTCAGCCGCGCCAGGAATGCATCCGCCAGGGCGTGCCGGTCAATAATGAAAACATTGGGGCCTGCTTCGTAGCCCTTGCGGCCAATGGCATATTGAGAAGTCACTTCCTTCTTGAAGGATGCATGATCAGGAACGACCTTGCGGAATGCGCCGGAAAAATAGAGTTCATTGGGAAACAGCCCGCCAAACATATGCCCGAAGGCGTATGGGATGTGCACCTTCAGCACATGCATTTTAGGAGTGGCTACAAATATGAGGACAACACCCATCGCCGCCGCCACACGGATCCAGCCTCTCCTGTACTTCATGGCAAGCGCGTAATTAATCCATACCGCAATGGCGACATGCAGCGACCAAAAGCGCCCATAGCGCTGGTTACCCCCTACTGAAATCACGTATAATATATACAGCAGCAGCCCAAGGCCTAATGCTGCCAGAAGGCCTGCCGCGGCATTTTTATGCCGCAGATACGCCCGCGCCTGGTACACACTTCCTGCCAGCGCGATCACCATGGCAATGCCCATGCTCAGATCGGTTACAAATAAATTCGCCAGGTAA
>JAGVKI010000183.1 GCA_020050695.1 Alphaproteobacteria bacterium
AAAAACCTGCTGAGGATAGCGCGCAAGGCAGCCTCGCCGAACAGGGCGTTAGCTAGCCTTAATACGGCTGCAATCCCACGTTTAACTTTTGATTAAACATGCTATGGTAACGCTAAGTTTTCATCCTTTTAAAAGGAAGCCGACTTACGTCTATGCGTCTTGCATTTTTCCTGTTTACGGCCTGCGTCCTTACCAGTGCATCTGCCATTGCTGATTCCGATGGCTACCAGTCGCGCCGCACACCGGTCATGCAATATGGGGGCTACAAGCCTTCTGACAATGCCCCCGTTCCCACCACGCAGGCTGACCCCAAGGACAAACGCGCCTGCTGCGCGGGCAACGGCCCTCCAAGCTGGTATATAGGTGTAGTGGGGTATGTCACCTTCCTCAAAGATGTGGATATTGACCGCACCGCCCCTTTCAGCGACGACACATACACCACCGATATGGGATACGGCTTTGGCGCACAGGTGGGTTACCTGCTTACTCCTGATATACGCCTGGAACTTGAAATAGCCCGGCGCACCAATGACCTCGATAAGCTCAATGGCCAGGTGCCAACGCTTGCCAACGGCACCTATTCCGCCCAGAAATCCACTGCGTACATGGCCAACGCCTATTACGACTTTCACAACAGCAGCAACTACACGCCCTATCTTGGTGGCGGTGTAGGCAGAGCCTTCATCAAAGCGCCTGTCTATTACCCGGGCCTGCAGCAGTTCCTGAAGGAATGGGTGCTGGCCTACCAGTTCATGGCAGGTGTCAATTATGAACTTGAGACCGACATTAACCCGATTGTCTTTACGTTCGGCTATCGTTATTTCTCGGGACAGGACCCGGAAACCAAATTCAACAATGCCCCCATCACCGCCACCTACGGCAATGATTCCCATAACCTCGAACTCGGTGGCAAATTCTTCTTCTAAACAGCGCCGCTTTACCCCAAAAAGGATTGTTCCTGCCTAGCCTACCGCCCTTTTCCCACATGCTGCGCTATGGCCTGATACTTGCCATTACCCTTGGCGGTCTTACCTTCGCTACCAGCTACTTCCTGACCCCGGCCTGCTGTAAAGACGGTATCTCCGAACTGGTAACCGCCGAGCCTAAAAACAAAGCACAGCAGACGCTGCGTATTCTCTTTGTTGGCAACAGTTATACCTTCTACCACCGCATGCCGGAGATGATCGCCCAGCTTGCCGCCTCTGACCCCGAAAATACCACGCGGCTGGAAATCCAGTCCGTCACACGCGGCGGTATCGCGCTTAAAGATTTATGGGAAACAGGCGATGCGCTGGAACTGCTTGTCACCTCCAAATGGGACTATGTGGTGCTGCAGGAACAAAGCTTTTGGGCGATGTTTCCTGAATCCATACGCGTGACCAACAAGATCGTCAAAACCTTCAACCAGAGCATCAAGCAAGCGGGGGCACAAACGGTGCTGTTTGTCACCTGGCCCCGCCAGCCTGGCAGTTCCTGGTATAATAGCGGCCAGTACAGCTTTCTTAAAAGCCCGCCCTACATGCAGCAGCAGTTCGATTACTATTCCGCCAAGCTGGCAAACTCGATTAATGCCCCTGCTATCGCCGTGGGCGATTACTGGTCGCATACGCTGGCTGCCTACCCGGGCATACCGCTTTACATGAGCGATGGCAGCCATCCCAGCCCTACCGGTTCCTACCTTGCCGCCCTGCTGTTTTACCGCTTCTTCAGTGGCCACAAACCATTGCAGGCGGCATTTGTACCATCGGGGGTTGACCCGCAGCATGCATCAATCCTAAGATCGCTCGTATCGAACTAGGAGCGTCTATGGCATCATATGCATCTTCCCATTACTGGCTTGGCATTGCAGCACTCTTCGGGCTTACCGGCGTAGCCGCATCCGCCATTGGTGCCCATGCCGCCCAGGGTGCATTAGCGCATGAACTGATCATGCAGGCATCCTGCATGCAGTTATTCCATGCGGTATTGCTGGTGGCACTGCACGGCCATCACGGGCGCTGGCTTACCTATGGGCGCTGGCTGCTCGCAGGCGGCATGGTGTTTTTCTGCGGCAGCCTTTATGCCAAGGCATTCCTGATGCTGGAACATGCACCGCTGGCGCCCTTTGGCGGAAGCTGCCTGATGCTCGGATGGCTGGCCATTGCCATACATGGTTTTTCTAAAAAGGCATAAAAGACCATTTGGATTGCCGCCACACCCGGCAAATCTGACCCGGCATCTGCGCTAGATACTTGATTTGGAAGGGCTTTTTTATGGGTTCCTTATACGAGCCCCTACCCTTAACCAATTGCTATTTATTACTAATTTATTGAAACCGGCTTTGGCACAGGGTTTGCATAGTTAATATCTATAAACCCTTGGAGATAGCATTATGAAAATCCATACGCGCAATACCGAATCGATCTTATACGAGAAGGTCAAATCCCTGCGCAGTGAACGCCCTGATGTGTGGCGCTGCATCCATCTGGAGCACGCAACAGGGACGGAACGCCCTTACCAGGCGCATTTTTCTGGCCGCATTACCTCCGATCTGCTGGCAGATGAAGATGGTTACATCTATTTATGCGATGATGGCGACGTATTCATCCTGTTCAAAGGCGCATTGATGCCTATCCTGCGTAAACTCTCGGTCTATTTTGAAGATTTCAGGCCCGACCGTATACGCGAAGCCGATTATATCACCGTATTTGACCTTGGTATGAGCTGGCAGCCATTTTTTGAACTGTGCAAAGGCAAGTTCCATAAATTCAATGACAACCAGCAGGTGCAGCGCACCGCTGAAACCGTTGTCCATATGTAAAACAAATGCCGGACGGTTTCCCGTCCGGCATTGTTTTGCGAGGTGAGTGCAGGGATTACTGCACTGGTACGTCGATCACCAGTATTTCGGCATCATCTACCGCCGTAATGGTAACCATTTTCTCATCCGTAATTTCCGCACCATCCCCCTGATTCAGCAACTGCCCGTTTATGGAGAAGCTGCCTGCAGAGGCCAGCACATAGGCCTGGTGTTTTACCGGCTGTGTGATGGTAGTGCCTGCGCTCAGGCGGCCACCGTAAATAGCAGCATCCTGATGGATGTAGAGCGCCTCGGTAGAGGCATGCTCGCTCTGGCCGGAGACCAGTACCGGAAGCGCCGTTTCTACCGGCGTTTTCGGAAAGGCCTGCGCATCCCAGCGCGGGGTGACGTTCTTCTCATTGGGCTCGATCCAGATCTGATACAAGGTGGTATCGACCTGCTCAAGGTTGTGTTCCGAATGGAACACCCCGCTGCCCGCACTCATCACCTGCACGTCGCCTGCGCCGGTGCGGCCTTCGTTGCCCATGCTGTCGCGGTGGGTGATGGCACCCTGGCGCACATAGGTGATGATCTCCATATTGTTGTGCGGGTGGGTGCTAAATCCTTTGCCTGCAGCAACACGGTCATCGTTGATCACACGCAGCGTGCCAAAGGCAGTGCGCTCGGGATTGAAGTAGCGTGCAAAGCTGAAATGGTGCCTTGCGTTCAGCCAGCCATGGTCGGCATGGCCGAGTTTTTCAAAGGGGTATACGGTAATCATGGCTATGTTCCTTTTACGTAATACGATGTTTATGCGAATGATAGTTTAGGCAGTCCGATATAGCGGGGCAATACGCGTCCCAGGCTGTAAGCGCCGCCGCCTTGTACAACCACCACCAGGGCGGTCGCTACCAGGAAAGCGGGAAACTCCCAGCCGCCGCCGTTGCTGCTAAAGACCCAGCCGTTAGCGGAATGTGCCCAGGTAGCACCCAGCAGAAGCGGTATGCTAAGCGCAGCAGCAAGGCGTGTTAAAACCCCGGCCAGTAGTCCCAGGCCGCCTGCAATCTCACCAAACATGGTCAGGTAGGCAGCGATCGGGGGAAGGCCAATGCTTCCGAAATAGGCCACCGTGCCTGGCACGGTAAATACGAACAGCTTAAGCAAGCCGTGCGATAACATCAGCGAGCCGAGGGTTACGCGAAGCATGGCAGCGCCATACTGATGATTGCCGGTAGAATGATACGTCGAGTTAGTCATGGTAAGTCTCCTATGGTTTGTTTTCTTGAGGCGTTTTCGCTCTCTACAAAACTGAGTATATAGATTCCTATTGATATGATAATATGCCTTGTTGTTACTTTATTAGTTCCATATAGTAATTAATATGAACCAGCTTGGACGTATTGATATTTTCCTCGAAGTCGCACGCCAGCGCAGCTTTTCCAAGGCCGCGCGGACATTAGGCATGACGGGGCCTGCCGCCAGCAAGCAGGTCATGGCGCTGGAAGAAGAACTGGGCATCAAGCTGCTTCACCGCACCACCCGCCTGGTCATGCTGACCGACGAGGGAAGCATGTATTACGAGCGAGCACGCCTGGCGCTGGAAGAACTCAAAGAAGCTGCTGCCGAGGTACAGGATATGAAGGCAACGCCCCGGGGCACCCTTCGCATCAATGCACCGCTTTCCTTTGGACACATGCACCTGCTGCCCGCCTTATCGGGCTTTGCCAAAATATATCCGGAAGTACGAATGGATGTGGTGCTGGAAGACCGCAAGGTGGACATACTTGCCGAAGGCTATGACATAGTCATACGCATCGGCGCGCTGAGCGATTCCACGCTGGTGACGCGCACCCTTGCCCCCTGCCCCACCTACCTGGTGGCCTCGCGCGCGTATCTGAAAGAATACGGCATGCCGCGTGTCCCTGCCGATCTGAAAACCCACCGCTTTGTTACCTTCAGCCTGCTCGGGGGAACCAATGAATGGCGCTACAAGGATAGCAAAGGCAAAACCGGCAGCGTGCGCATGGAAGGGCATCTGAAAGCCAATACGGCAGAAATGATGGTGCAGGCTGCGCTAGATGGCATCGGCATTGCCCTGCTGCCGGATTTTTCCGTCGCTACTTATATGAAAGCCGGACAGCTGCTACAGGTGCTGCCGGATCACATGACGTCACCGCCCATGCACATCAGCGCCGTGATGCCGCCCAGCCGCTACCGTTCGCGCAAGGTGCAATTGCTTGTTGATTGGATTGAAAAGGCCTGTAAGGCAATGCCTTCAGCGTATTAAATAATGTGCAAGATAATGAAGCGTTCCAAGGAGTGGCAGCGCAAAACCAATGATAACAGAAAGACGGTAAAGCTTTATATGGCCTGCTGCCTGCAGCGCATCCAGTACCTGGGTAAATAAAATAATAAGCGGAATCACGATAGGATAAATAAAACGGGCATCCATACATTGCGGTAGCCTCTGGCGGATCACGAAACCTACAATCATCACATAGGGAATGACCAGCATAAGCATTAATGGGTACATACGCGCCCATGATAACCGCCTGGTCCGCAAGCCCCAGACCAGCCCGGCAATAATAACCACCAGAAACAATATAAAGGATGCATTGACCGCGCTTGCCAGATCATTATACCGCCATACAAATTCACCATATAAAAGACTCTTGGCGAAATAGGTGAATCCATCAGGCTGCCTATCTAGGTTGAAGTATCCGATATAGGGATCGGCAATATAAGCAAACACATCAAATGTCAGCAAGCTGTCGATGGTAGACGCAAACTTGCCATTATTCCCAAGATAGATTCTTACTCTTCCAGCATTAAGATAACCGACCATCGTCTTGCTGAGATTGACGAACACACTGCCCAGCACCAACGCATAAGACACAAACATCCATGGCGATACTAATTCCCGCCACAGGGTTTGTCTGGTGAAAAGGCGGTACAATATGCAAAGTCCGAGTATCCCAAACAAAGCTATGCCAGTGGTTTTTACCATTAAGCACAGCGCCGCCAGCATTATGCTAATGACCATATCCATGTGCCTGGACTGATTGACCCAGCGCAGGCAATAATAAAAGAATGCGCTCCATAACGTATATACAAGCACATCATTAGTGATGCGCGTCGCCATCAATATGGATAATGGCCAGAAAAGGATCAGTACATAGCCTAAATAGGCGAGGTTGTTTTTTGTATTGAACAGGCGCACCGTCCTTATCGCAAACACACAGTACGGCACATACATGAGTAATGACAGTATCCGCAAGGCTCCATGAAAACCAAACTGCAGCCAATCCTGCGCCAACAACAGCCATAATGCTGCTATGCCATAGTAGGTAGGCGGATGATGCTCCTCAGAGCCCTTATAGCTAAAGGCGTCCAATATATTACCCTGTAGATACGCCGCATAGGCCGTATGTCCTTCTATGTCATTCGTGTAAGCGAAATGCGAATGGTAATAATACCAGTAAAGGTAATAGGCAAAGGCGATAACCATGAGCACCGCAGCATTGCTGCCGAGCGAACGCACGGTACTGGCATAGAGCGCTCCGGCGGCAAGAGCCCATATCAACCACTGCAGATCGGGCAGCATGACAGCGCATAACAACGCCGCTGCCCATAATATACAGGCTGAAAACGTATTTT
>JAGVKI010000330.1 GCA_020050695.1 Alphaproteobacteria bacterium
GCCTGTATTGGGCGTTACAAAATCCAGTATCTGCGGGCCAGAGCAACCGCACAGCTGCGCGACACCTGCCACCATAAAAAGAAGATGCTTTACGGCTCTCA
The DNA here is from genome assembly GCA_020050695.1 of Alphaproteobacteria bacterium. GTDB lineage: Bacteria > Pseudomonadota > Alphaproteobacteria > Rickettsiales > SXRF01 > JAGVKI01. The sequence continues at coordinate 102 of JAGVKI010000330.1, forward strand.
TGACGAATGATTCACAACTTGCTGCGGGTTACCAATGGATTTTTGCCGCCGTACAGCGCCATGAACATGCGTACGGTTTCCTGCACATGCGCCTCTTTTTCCTTGGAGGTCGGCACCGGCTTGATGCAAAGAATCATACGCAAATGGTAACTGCCCTTGAGCATAGCAAAGAAATAGGACGAAGCGCTTTCAGCGTTCGGGACACTCAGCAGCCCACGCTTATTGTATTGTTTAAGCAGTTCCGCCAGCAGCGTTACCATGCGCTGCGTGCCGCTTTCATAAAAAAGCTGCGCCATGCGCGGGTGGCGCTTAGCCTCGGATACCACCAGGCGTACCGCCGCAAGGCCGTCGGGGCTGGTGACCATATTCAGGAATCCCACCCCAATCTGGTACAGCACTGTCTCCACTTTCTGGCCATCTGCCAGCGCCATTTTAGAAGGCGTGTGCTTGTTGCATAGCTGTGAGATCATCTGGGTGAAGAGTTCGTCTTTGCTTTTGTAATGCGCATACACGGTTTGCTTGGTGACGCGCGCAGCGTCGGCCACCGCGTCCATGGTGGTGGTGGAATAGCCATTCTTCAGAAACAGACGGGTGGCGGCTTTTAAAATGGCGTCATGCTTTGCGCCGTCGGGCAGACGCCGGGCGGCAGAACGTTTGGCCTGAAGTTTCCTGGAGGTTACCGCCATGAGTAAATTCTGTTCCAGTACATCATTGATACACCTGTATTTTAAAGTAGACTTAGCAGTTTATTACTAGACTTACTAGTATGATATGGTATAGTCCCGCGAAAGTCCACCGAAATTACGACAACATAATTACCATCACACAATTAGAGGGAATCACGCACGCTATGTCAAGCGTCGCTATCATAGGAACTGGCATTTCCGGCATGGGCGCGGCAGCATTGCTGCACCCTAAATACGACATCACGCTGTATGAAAAATCAGCCCAGATCGGCGGACATACACGCACCAAGACCATTTCCTACCATGACCGCACCATTCATGTGGATACCGGCTTTATTGTATTTAACTACCGTAATTACCCGCATCTATCGGCCTTATTTAAGCATTACGGGGTTCCGGTCGAAAAAAGCGATATGACCTTTTCGGTCACCATTGATGATGGCCGCTTCGAATGGGGCGCTAAAAACCTCAATGCCCTGTTTGGCCAGCGCAGCAACCTGCTTAATCCGCATTACCTGCGCCTTATCGCAGATGTGCTGAAATTCATGATCAAATCCCCTGCATTTGTCGAGCGCCACCCTGACCTCACCCTCGGAGAGATGATCGACCGGATGAAACTGGGCAAATGGTTCGCGCAATATTACATACTGCCTATGGGCGGCGCTATCTGGAGCTGCCCGCTCGATGCCATGCTCGCCTTCCCTGCCCGCGAGTTTGTGCGCTTCTTTAAAGCGCACGGCCTCATGTCACCGATTGGCCAGCCACAATGGTACACCGTCACTGGCGGCTCGCAGGAATACATCAAACGCCTTACCGCGCCTTTTGCAGATCGCATTAAAACCAGCTGCGGCGCGGCTGAAATCACCCGCGAAGGCGGCAAGGTACGCGTGCTCGACACACGCGGTGAAACCAGGGAATATGACCATATTGTCATGGCCTGCCACGGCGACCAGGCACTGGCGCTGCTTAAAGATGCAAGCGCAGAGGAAAAACAGATACTCTCTGCTTTCAAATACCAGAAAAACCGCGCAGTCCTGCATAAGGATACCAGCGTCATGCCAAAGCGTAAGCGCTGCTGGGCAAGCTGGGTATATTACTCGCAGACAGGCCGCAAGGATGAGCAGATCCCGATTACTTACTGGATGAACCTGCTACAGAATATCGACAATAATTATCCGTTATTTGTAACGCTCAACCCCCTGCATCCGATTAAGCCGGAGCATATTTTTGACGAGCATGAGTTCGAGCATCCCGTCTACAGCATGGACGCATTGCATGCGCAGCAGAAAATCACCGCCATCCAGGGAACGCGTAACACCTGGTTCTGCGGCGCACATTTGCGCAATGGCTTCCATGAAGACGGTTTATCAAGCGCTGTCACCGTGGCTGAGAAAATGAGGGCAACCGTACCGTGGTAATCAGCAATGGGGTAATTGGCAACGGATTGCTACTGGCAGATGTGGTGCACGCACGGCATATGCCCAAAAAGAACGCTTTTAGTTACGGCGTGTATTACCTGTGTTTTGCGCTGAATGAACTCGCACAATTCAAGTCGCTTTCGCTACTTTCCCATAACCGTTTCAATCTGTTTTCCTTCCATGACAAGGACCATGGCGCATGCAACGGAAGCGCGCCGGATGCCTGGATACGCGGCATACTGAATGAATGGAACCTGCCGCAAGCTGACGGCGAAATCGTACTGCTCAGCCTGCCGCGTTTATTTGGCTATGTGTTCAACCCGGTCAGTTTCTGGTTCTGCCTGGATAAACAGGGGCAACTGCGCGCTGTTTTATCTGAGGTCTGCAATACGTTTGGCGACCGCCACTGCTATATCAGTTTTCACGATGATCACCGCCCTATCACAGCCAATGACTGGCTACGCAGCGAAAAGGTATTTCATGTATCGCCCTTTATCGACATCAAGGGCCACTACCAGTTTCGCTTTGCCTACCGCGAAGATAAAATCGGCGTGTGGATTGATTATTATGATGAGAACGGCAAAATGCTGAGCACCTCGGTCACAGGCCGCCGGGTGCCGCTTACATCGGCTGCGCTGCTGCGTTCTTTTTTCCGTTACCCGATGGTCACCTTAAAGGTTATCGGGCTTATTCACTACCAGGCACTAAAATTATGGCTAAAAGGCATAGGGTATCGTACAAGAAAACCTATGCCACCTACGGAGGTATCACGATGAATCTGTTGCCCAATTCGCTTATTATCAACCGCCTGTTTAAGACCCTTGAACAGCTTGAGCATGGCAGCCTTCAGCTTACAACGCCCGAAGGCAAGGAATATACTTTTTCCGGCAAGCAGCCCGGCCCGGCTGCTACCTTTGTTCTCAATGACTGGTCGGTAATCCGCAATGCCATGCAGGGCGGCGACATTGCCCTTGGCGAAGATTACATCAAAGGCCTGTGGGAAACGAACAGCATTGAAAATTTATTCACCGTGTTCATGCTTAATATGGAACAGCTCGACAACTATGCGCATGGCAATATTGCAAAGCGTATTGGGTTCCTGATCTATAACCGCGTGATCTGCCGCAACAGCAAGCGCGGCAGCAGCAAGAACATCAAGGCGCATTATGATGTCGGCAATGATTTTTACCGCTTATGGCTGGATGAAACCATGACCTATTCCTCTGCCCTGTACGCAGATAAAACCGATGATTTGAAAACGGCGCAGCACGCCAAATATGGCCGCATACTGGGCAAGCTCGACCAGGCTGACTCCATACTGGAGATTGGCTGTGGCTGGGGCGGTTTTGCGGAAGAAGCCGCCGGTGACAACCGCAAGGTGACCGGCCTTACCGTCTCGCCTTCGCAGCATGGGTTCGCCCGCGAACGCCTCGGCAGCAAGGCGGACATACGCCTTCAGGATTACCGCGACTGCACCGGTAAGTTCGATGCGATTGTATCGATTGAAATGTTCGAAGCCGTCGGGGAGAAATACTGGCCGGCCTATTTCAAAACGGTTGCTGAACGCCTGCAAAAAGGTGGCCGCGCCATGATCCAGACCATCACGATTGCTGACCA
>JAGVKI010000219.1 GCA_020050695.1 Alphaproteobacteria bacterium
ATGATAACCGTTGCCTTGATGCCCAGCATCTGCGCAGCAAGCGCAACCGCCTGCGCATGATTACCGGAACTAAAGGCCACCACTTCAGCAGGAAGCTGGTTTTTTTCTTTAAGTGCCAGAAGGGCGTTCAGCGCGCCACGAATTTTAAATGCGCCAATGCGCTGGAAGCCTTCGGCCTTGAACACCACTTCATGGCCAAGCCAGTTATTGAGCAGGTTGCTGGCCACCAGCGGAGTGACGGGAATATGCGGGCGCAGCCGTTGCAGCGCTTCAATAACGCTTTCAGGCGGAAGCAGTGCGATACTGTCATTATGCTCATCAGGAGCGAGGGCAAGTGCGGTGGTCACGTCGGCAAGCCTTGTGGGGATAAGTGATAATCAGGGGCAAGCATATAGCACGCCCCGCCCCTGTAAAGGCCATTTTAAGGCGTTTTCTTCCTGTAGGGAAAGCAATACTCATCGCTTGGGAAGGTGCGGTTGCGTACTTCCTCGCCGTAGGTTTTTACCGCCTGTTCAATAACCTGGCTGATATGGGCATAGGGCTTTACAAAACTTGGAATATAGCCGCCCATACCGAGCATGTCGTCAATAACCAGCACCTGGCCATCGCAGGCAGGCGACGCTCCGATGCCAATGGTCGGGATGCGCAGCTTGGTGGTAATATCATGGGCAACGCTCTCTTTTACGCCTTCCATCACAATGGAAAACGCGCCTGCATCCTGAATCGCCTTGGCGTCACGCAGGATATTCTCGGCGTCTTCTTCATTGCGCCCCTGGTATTTATAACCGCCCATGGCATGCACGCGCTGCGGCATAAGGCCGACATGCCCCATCACAGGAATACCGCGCTCCACGAGGAAATTGACCGTATCGGACATTTCGATGCCGCCTTCAAGTTTTACCGCCTGGCAGCCCGTTTCATTAAGAATGCGCGCACTGGTGGCAAAGGCCTGCGCAGGGCTTTCCTGATAGCTGCCAAACGGCAGGTCGACTACAACTAATGCATGCTTGGACTGGCTGGCAACGGCGCGGCCATGGCGCGCCATCATATCCACGCTGACGCCCAGCGTGCTTTCCATACCGTACACCACCATGCCCAGCGAATCGCCCACCAGCAATATATCCACCATGGGATCGAGGATACGCGCCATAGGCGCTGTATACGCCGTCAGCACCACCATGGGAGTGCCGCCTTTGCGTGCTAGAATGTCAGGAACCGTCAGGCGCTTCATAGCTATCGTCCGGATTGGTTAGACTTTATAAAGATGGGCTTAAGACGCCTGCTTAATGATAACCCCATGACGGGGTTTCAGTTCGCGTGGGACAGTGATGGTAATTTTTGTACCTTTACCAACTTCGCTTACAATGATGAATTTGCCGCCCATTAATTCAACAAATTTCTTGGTAAGCGGTAGCCCGAGGCCTGTGCCTTCATATCGGCGCTGCAGGGAATTGTCAACCTGGCCAAAGGCGCTCATGGCGCGTGAAATGTCTTTAGGCGCAATGCCAATGCCCGAATCCTGCACTTCAAATGAGAAGGTATCATCAGTGATATTCATCCACGCCGTTACCATGACGGTGCCGCCCGCCGGAGTGAATTTCACGGCGTTGGATAACAGGTTGAGCAATATCTGTTTGAATTTTTTGCCGTCATTGACCAGCACAAAAGGCTCTTTGGGCATGGAATCGACCAGGCGTACATTGCCTGCTTCAGCGCGTGGCTCCACCAGCCTCAGGCAGCTTTGCACCAGCTTGTTGGCATTGATCTCGGACACTTCCATTTCCAGCTTGCCCGCTTCCGCCTTTGAGTAATCGAGAATGTCATTGATCAGGCTGAGCAGATGCACACCGGCTGTATTAATGTCGGTAATATAGCGCGTGTAGGTTTCGTTTTGCATCGGAATGATGATTTCGGTCTTAATGATGTCGGAAAAGCCGATGATGGCATTGAGCGGCGTGCGCAGTTCATGGCTGATATTGGCAAGGAACTGTGATTTTTCCTGGTTCTCTGCCTGCGCAGCAGCGGCGGCGGCGGTCAGTTCCAGATTCACCTCATGCTGTTTGGCGATAATCGTTTCGGCTTTTTTGCCCGCCACAATCAGCACCAGCAGCAACAGGCAGAACAGGCCGACGATGCCGCCCATCACCGTATAGCTAAACTCTTCCAGTTCGCTCCAGGATTTGCTGACATCGTTGATTACTTCCATGATGCCCTCAGGGCTGGTCATACCCGGGCCCATGATGGGTACAACCGTCTGCACCAGGGTTGCGTTCTGGCCGTCCTGCAATGCTATTTCATGCAGCATAGTGCTGGCAGGCGTAGTTTTCTTCAGGTTGGCGGCAGCAAAATTGGGATTGGGTGAGGATATCTTGTCAGGCAGCTTTTTATCGCTGCGGATATTGGCCGACATAAGCAATGTGCCTTTGGCCGTGTAGATATTGACGCGGGTCAGCGGCACCTGGTTAAAAAACTTCACCGTGTCCCTTGCCAGGTCCATCATCTGTGCATTGCTGCGAAGCGCCGCCATATCGCCGCTTGCCACCAGCGGTACGACAATAGAACTGTAATTGTTCCAGACATTGTTGATATAACCCTGCACCACACTGGTGCTGGTACGCTGTGCAAGAACGGTCATCCTGTCTTCGGCAAGGCTTTTAAAATAGAAGCCCCCGGCAATAACGCATGAGATAACAATCAGCAGGCTAGTAATTGCAAACAGCCGTAAATAGGCAAACATAAATGATTCCTGATGGGATTTTTCTAAGTATACAGGCTGCATGATTAATAAATGGTTTAAGTCACACCATGTTAACCAATGGAGTTTACTTGATAAATTAATAAAATCACCTTGACCTCCCCACATAGGCCTATTTCCTGCCGGATATTGTGTTGACAGGCCCGATACTGCTAGCTATAAGTACCGTCCTTTTTACAACGATTAACACACGATTTGTGTCTATTATTTCAGGACTTTTCCAATGAAACGGACCTATCAGCCTAGCAAAATTGTTCGCAAGCGCCGCCACGGCTTCCGCGCTCGCATGGCCACTGTTGGCGGTCGCCGCGTGATCAACGCTCGCCGCGCCAAAGGCCGCAAGCGCCTGTCCGCCTAGTTTTTAGGGCATGGCAGACGCATAGGTTCCCGTATGGATAACGGGACAACCTCCAAGCTTACAACCATCCAGCATAGAAGCGACTTCCTCCTTGCCGCTGCAAAGGGGAAGAGATTTATTGCGGGAACTTTTATATTACAGATGCTTGGACGCCAGGAACCCCACCCGTCCGGCACCCAGGCGCCACGCGTGGGCTATACGGTTACCCGCAAGATAGGCAATGCCGTCATCCGCAACCGCACCAAACGCCGCCTGCGCGAAGCCGTAAAAAAAGCTGCCACGCCCCATATGCTTCCCGGCCATGATTACGTGATTATCTCCCGCCACAAGGCAATTGACTGCCCTTTTTCTGATCTGCTGCGCGATATGGAATTTGCATTTTCGCGAATTCCCTATATTAAGAACACGCAACAGTCCAAACCCAAACAAACCTGAAGCAGCCACGTCATGTTTAGCGCTCATTCCCGGGGTCATTTATTGGCCATATTGCCTATACGTTTGTACCAGTGGTGCATCTCGCCGCTGCTGGTGTCCCTTGGTTTCGGGCGCTGCCGTTTTGAGCCAAGCTGCTCGGCCTACGCGGCGCAAGCCATTTGCGACCACGGCGTAGCGCATGGAAGCCTGCTTACCGCCAAACGTATTATACGCTGCCATCCTTTCTGCGAAGCCGGCTACGATCCGGTGCCGCCTGTTCAACCATCATGCAATAGTCGAACGATTTAATGTCCATGTACCAGAATAATAAAGACGAACCTGATTATAAACGCCTGTTCCTGGCTATTTTCCTGGCAGCCATCGTGCTGTTTTCCTGGCAGGCAATGGTTGAATGGCCACGCCGTCAGGCCCTGGCGCAATACACCGTCGCCAAAGAAAAGAAGAAACAGGAAAGCTATCAGCAGCATGCAACCAAGCTTTCCGCGCAAACCGTAGAGCCGGAAGAAAACCCGAACCTGACGCGTGACCAGCGCCTGGCCGCCACGTCGCGCGTGACCATCAAAAGCGAAAAGCTTGATGGCTCCCTCTCGCTCAAAGGCGCACGCTTTGACGACATACGCCTGGTACAGTACCGCACCAGCATTGAAGCCGGCAGCCCGGAAGTCATCCTGTTTTCGCCTAATGGCGACGAACAGTCCTATTTCTCACAGATTGGCTGGGTAGCCGCCGATAACAAAACCCGCGTTCCCGACAGCAACAGCATCTGGAAATCCGATAAAACCACGCTTGGCGCAGACGATACCGTTAAACTCTCCTGGGATAACGGCGAAGGCGTGACCTTCAAACTGGCCATCACACTGGACAAGGACTACATGTTCCATGTCATCCAGCAGGTGGAAAATCACAGCGGCCATGAAGTGACCCTCTACCCTTATGCCTACATCAACCGCGCGTTCCATGAATCGCGTGCGCAAAATAACGCCATCCTGCATGAAGGGCCGCTTGGTGTAATGGAAGGCGTGCTGACCGAAGTGGCGTACAGCGACCTGCGCGAGAAAAAGAACATCACACATGAAGGCGTCAGCGGCTGGATCGGCATCACCGATAAATACTGGCTGACTGCCCTCATTCCTACCGATGAGCATTATAAAATCACCTACAGCCATTACATTAAAAATGGCGTTGACCGTTACCAGACCGATTACCTCGGCAACAGCCAGACGGTAGCCAATAATGCCACCAGCAACTACAACGTGCGCCTGTTTGCCGGTGCCAAGGAAGTAACGCTGCTTGACGAATATGCAGCTGGCAATGCGCAGCAGCATGAGCCGCCTATTCCATTCTTCGACCGCGCGGTGGATTTCGGTGCGCTGTATTTCATGACCAAGCCAATGTTCAAAATGCTGAACTATTTCTTCCTGGCTACGGGCAATTTCGGTAGCGCAATCCTGCTGCTGACTATCGTGGTGAAACTGCTGATGTATCCGCTGGCGAATAAGTCCTATAAAGCCACCTCGCAGATGCGTGAACTGCAACCGGAAATCGCCAAGCTGCGCGAACGCTATTTCGACGACCAGATCGCCATGAACAAGGAAATGATGGCACTGTACAAACGCGAGAAGGTTAACCCGGCGTCAGGCTGCCTGCCTGTGCTGATCCAGATGCCAGTGTTCTTTGCGCTCTATAAAGTGCTGTTCGTCACCATTGAAATGCGCCACGCGCAGTTCTTCGGATGGATACGCGACTTATCGGCTAAAGACCCGTCGAACGTATTTACCCTGTTTGGCTATGTGGACTGGGCTGCGCCTGATTGGCTGCATCTGGGCGTATTGCCGCTGCTGATGTGCATGACCATGGTTATCCAGATGAGCCAGCAGCCTAAGCCCGCCGATCCTATGCAGGCTAAAATGATTTCGTACATGCCTTATTTCATGCTCATTGTATTTAACAGCATGCCTGCCGGTCTGGTGCTCTACTGGACATGGAGCAACGTGATCTCCATCGGCCAGCAGCTGATCATTACGCGCCGCTACAAAGCGCATAAGGAAAAGCATCACCACAAGAACGCGAAGAAGCATGGGGCGGCAGCCTAGATGGATAATGGCTCCGCAAACCTAGGGCTGAATTTCTTCCGCAGTCCGTGTGAGTTTATCGCCGGGGCAGCCACCGTTGACTCCCTGCCGCCGATCAGCCTGCCGGAAATCGCCTTCATTGGCCGCTCCAACGTAGGTAAATCCAGCCTGGTCAACGCACTGGTCGGACAGAAATCGCTGGCACGCACTTCGCAAAACCCAGGCGCAACGCAGCAGCTGAATTTCTTTTCCATCGGCGAACGCCTGATGTTTGTGGATATGCCGGGCTATGGCTACGCTAAAGTCTCCAAGACGCAAAAAGGCATATGGGACCATCTGATCCGCTTTTACCTGGCGGGCCGCACCACCCTGCAGCGCACCTTTGTACTGGTTGATGCAAGGCGCGGGCTCATGGAAACCGACATCGCCTTCATGGACATGCTCGATGAGACCGCTGTCAATTACCAGATCGTCCTGACCAAGGCGGATAACGTGTCGCAGAAGGATATAAGCGCTGTATTGCAAAGCACAAAGGACGCGCTAAAATCCCACGCAGCTGCACACCCTGTACTGCTGGTCACCAGCTCCGAAACCAGGCTGGGTATCGATACGCTGCAAGAAGAAATATTACCCTTTGTACTTAAGTGAGACGCAGATGAAAACCAAAGAACTCAAAACCCCGGATGCCTGGCTGAAAACCGCAGCGACACTGTCGGAAGCGCTTCCTTACATGCGCCAGTTCGCGGACGAAACCTTTGTCATCAAATATGGCGGCCACGCCATGGGTGACGGCACATTGTCGCGCCAGTTCGCAGAAGACATCGTGCTGCTCAAGCAGGTTGGCATCAACCCGGTGGTAGTCCATGGCGGCGGCCCGCAGATTGGTAAAATGCTCGAGCGCCTGAAAATCCAGAGTTCGTTTATCGACGGCCTGCGCGTGACCGATTCGGCTACCGTGGAAATCGTGGAAATGGTGCTCTCGGGCTCCATCAACAAAGCAATCGTATCGGAAATCAATGCCGCTGGCGGCGTTGCCATCGGCATTTCCGGCAAGGACGGCCAGTTGATCGAAGCACGCAAACTGCGCCGCACCACCGCTGACCCGGATTCCAACATTGAAAAAATCCTCGACCTTGGTTTTGTCGGAGAGCCGGTAAGCATCAACCCCGTTATCCTTCAGGAATTTGCTGAATCCAATATCATTCCGGTCATTGCACCGATTGGTTTTGGCCCTAATGGCGAAACCTTCAACATCAATGCCGATACGGCTGCTGGCGCTATCGCCGCGGCCCTTGGCGCAGCCAAGCTGATTATCCTGACCGACGTGTCGGGCGTACTCAATAAGAGCGGTGAACTGATCAGCGAACTGACCATTTCCGAAGCGAAAAAGCTGATGAAGGATAAAACCATCTCCGGCGGCATGATTCCTAAAATCGAAACCTGCATGCATGCGCTCGAAAACGATGTAGAGGCCGCCCATATTCTTGATGGACGCCTGGCGCATGTGATCCTTCTTGAGACCTTCACCAAATACGGTGCGGGCACAATGATTTATTCAGGCAATTAAGCTACCTCGTAAGGCGCACGGTAGGGCCGCTGGAAACACTAGAAATGCTGGTGAATGCGCTGGTTACCTCTGCTGGTGTATTGACTAAATAATAATCACTGGCAGAACTGGCGCACGTGCTCAGCATCGCCGTATTGAGATTTGCCGCCGTATTGTAGGCAACCACATAAATACGTATGCCCTGCGATTTAATCAGGGTGCACAAGGTCCCGGTACTGGTATCATCGTTAGAAATAGTAGTGCCGTTACCCAGGAACACATTGTTCCTGCCAGAGACCACCAGCACCAGTGATTTACGCAGCGTGCTGCTGGCAGCAGCGGGCTTGGTCGTGGGCGCACCCCACACGCCCTGCCAGGTAGGCGATAAGGTAAACCAGCCCCACATCAGCCCCACATTGGCGCGCAGGGCATTGCCGTTACACGACAAGCCAGACAGAATGGTATTAAGCGCAGTGCGGCTATTAAGCGCAAACGCTATTTGGGATACTCTATTGAAAAGAGTGTCTCGGGCGGCACCACCTCCAAAAGCGTTTCGCGGCACACGGAATTGTCCTGCTGCCGTAGTTGGTAGAACATTGGAAAAATCATTTAAATTATTGCGCGGCCCATCCTGGTTACGGTTGGATACATTTCCTAACCTGCCTGGCTGTACACGGCTTAAAGCGCTATATAATGAACGGTGGATCCCAGGTTGAATCCATGCTTCGCGCCCTGCGCCAATGTTAACAGCGTTGGTAAATGGTACGATAGACACATTAATATTATTCGATGTGGTCGCGGCACCAAAAAGATTGTTCAGCATTGTATTGATACCAATGCGTACATTGCCAAGCTTCGTAGTGTTCATTGCCGTGCTGGTATCAATGGCGACCGCCATCTCTAAATTCTGCGTGCTGTTCTGGAAACCGCGCGTTACCTGCGAATTGGGATTAAATACCGTGCGGCGGGTAATCGGTTTGAGAATAGAGGTCGGCACACTGACCGTAATAGCCCCGGTAAACACATTGGTAGGGCTTTCCACCACATTGATACCAGCCGGAATGGTAGAGCCCATATAGCCTGAAGGGAAATTGGCATTAAACAGGCGCGTTGCTTCTGCAATGACATTGGGCACGCTGGTTTCCGTGGCAACGCTACCGAGCATGGCATTATCGAGGGCGTTTTGCGCTTTGGTCTGCACCAGATACAAACGCGCCACGTCAACGCTCAAGGCCATGCCTGCAATCAAAAGCGGCAGCATAATGGCCACCAGAATGATGGTCGCGCCAGACTGCTGTGCGATAAATCCGCGTTTAGAGCAAAAAATGGAGGTTATGGCTTTATGCACTAAGGGGCGCCCAATTATGTATATTGGCAGGTTTATATGTCTTAATAGGATACTTGAATTTGCCCTCTCTCGCACGTGATTTCCGTGGATAATAGTTAATTTTCAGTTAATTATTGCCCTTTTCACCTGTTAGGTGACTTGTAAGAATGATAGAAAAAATGGTATGATAGCCTTTACGCATCCATATATGATGGAACCATACGCATGAAGGCACGGCGCAGGCAAGCCACCCATTTTCGACCTATTCGTTTTCTAAAGCGCAAGGAGGGCAGCACCGTAGTCGAATTTGCGATTGTAGCGCCGGTATTATTCCTGCTGCTAATGGGCACGGTTGAAACCGGCCTGGTGCTATTTGCCAATAGCGTACTCGAAGGCGCCACCAGCTTTGCATCGCGCGTCGGCAAAAGCGGCTTTACCCTAAATGGCCAGACGCGTGAGCAGTATATACGCAGCCGTGTTGTGGCATTGTCAGGCGGCCTGCTCAACCCAGCCCAAATCACCATTACCACCCTGGCCTATAGCAATTTTGCCAATGTCGGCCAACCAGAGCCCTGCATTACCGCTTCGCCATGCAATGGCGCAGCTGGAGTCAATTTCCAGGACGTCAACGGCAACGGCACGCGTGACATGGATATGGGGCGCAGCACAGCGGGCGGCAGCGGCGATGTGGTCTTATACCGCGTAACCTATCCATGGCCTATCTTTACCCCTATTGTCAGGCGCGTGCTCAGCGGCAATAGCGGCACCCTTACCCTTACCGCCGTATCCACGGTGCGCAACGAGGCATTCTGATGAAACGATTGTATCGCTGTAATAGCGGCGCGGCGCTGATCGAACTGGCACTGACGGTACCAATTGTGCTGGTATTGCTGGCAGGCACCGTAGAGTTTTCGCGCTTTGCCATTATCCAGATGAAGCTGAATAAGGCAACCTCTGCCATGACCGACTTTGTAACCCAGGGCACAACGGTAAAAACATCAGACCTTACCGGTTTTGCCGGTGCCATGAACCAGATCATGAAGCCCTTTACTTTCAGCGGCAGTGTGATTTTCAGTTCTGTGGCTACCAACCAGGGAAATACCGGCTCATGCAGCGGAGCGAACCGCACCTGTGTTGTCTGGCAGCATCGCGCCATGGGAACCGATAACAGTCAGATTGGCGGGGCCACCACCACCCCGGTGCTGCCGGGCGCCTTTGCGCCGCAACGCGGGCAGGATATTATCGTTTCGGAAGTATATTATAACTATGCGCCATTGCTGCCAGTGACATCACGCATCATCAGCACCCTTACGGCACGC
>JAGVKI010000210.1 GCA_020050695.1 Alphaproteobacteria bacterium
ATTGTCTAACTCGGTGGGGTTGATGCCATACAGCGCGCAGCCCGGCCTGCCAGTATCCTGATGGAAAATGCTGTCTAAGAAAAATCCCGACGAATTGCACAGGCTGGTGCGCACATTCGGCAACAGTTTTTTAGCTTCTTCGAAACGCAATAATTGTTCGGCATTTTTAGAATGGTGCGGCTCATTGGCACAGGCCAGATGACTCATCAGCAGCACCACGCGCTTAGCCAGAAATTCACCATACTGTGTTGCTGCGCTGTTTAGCTGCGTCTGGTCAAAACCAAGGCGGGTCATACCGGTATCGATATGCACGATAGCGGCGGCATCGGGTGATGCGTTGTGCCAGCGCTCCAGCTGCGAGAGTTCATTGAGTACCGGAAGCAATTGGTGGGCGAGGAATTCTTTTTCCTGGCCGGGCAGCAGGCCGCTGAATACGCCGATTCTTGCCTGCGGCAGGATAGCGCGCAGTTCGATGGCTTCAGCAAGGGTAGCTACAAAAAACTCCCGGCAATCTTCGTCCCATAGCGCTTTACTTGCAGCTTCCACCCCGAGCCCGTAGGCATTGGCTTTCACCACCGCAGCGCTGGCGCCGCGCGCATGGCGGGCCCGAAGCAGGCGGTAATTTGCGCGAAGTGCGCCAAGATCTACATCAAGGACGGGATGCATTGGTTATTCGGAATAGTTGCTCTGGTAGCTGTGGCCGTGGGCGAGATTGTCGAATTTCGTGAGGTTGCCGTCAAAGCGTAAGGGAACGTTGCCGATAGGGCCGTTACGGTGCTTGGCAATAATAACTTCTGCCACGTTCATGGCGCGATCCATATCCACCTGCCATTTGGCGTGTTCAGGCGTGCCTTCCGCTGGCTGGGCGCGGCCAAGATAATATTCTTCGCGGTAGATAAACATCACCACGTCGGCGTCCTGCTCGATGGAGCCGGATTCGCGAAGGTCAGAAAGCTGCGGGCGTTTGTCAGGGCGTTGTTCTACGGCGCGCGACAGCTGCGAGAGCGCAATCACCGGAATATCAAGCTCCTTGGCAATGGCTTTAAGCCCCTGCGTAATTTCCGAGACTTCCTGTACGCGGTTAGCCTGCGAAGCGGCGCTTGAGCCGCGAAGCAGCTGCAGATAATCCACCACCAGCAACTTCAGGTTATGCATGCGCTTGAGGCGGCGCGAACGTGTGCGAAGTGCGGAGATGGAAAGCGCCGGGGTATCATCGATAAAGAAGGGCAACTGCGCCATTTCATTACTGACGCGCACCAGATGGGCAAAATCATCACCTGAAATACGGCCATGGATAATGCTGGCTGAGTTCAGCGCGCTGGCGCTCGAGAGCATACGAGTTGACAGCTGTTCGGACGACATTTCGAGCGAGAAGAACCCGACGCTGCCTATTTCTTTGTTGCTGACGCCTTTTTCCTGCGCCTCTTTGGCAAGCGAGATACAGGCATTGTAGGCCACGTTTACGGCGAGTGCCGTCTTACCCATGGAAGGGCGGCCAGCGAGAATCAGCAGGTCAGAACGCTGCAGGCCGCCGAGCATTTTATCCATGTCGGTAAGGCCGGTGGTGATGCCTGAAAGGCCATTTGATTTAAACGCGTTTTCAGCGTT
The DNA here is from genome assembly GCA_020050695.1 of Alphaproteobacteria bacterium. GTDB lineage: Bacteria > Pseudomonadota > Alphaproteobacteria > Rickettsiales > SXRF01 > JAGVKI01. The sequence continues at coordinate 1,609 of JAGVKI010000210.1, forward strand.
CTTGATGGCATTGATCACCGAATGACGGATCGAGCGGAAGCCCTTGTCACTGCCGCCTTGCAGCGAGAGATTAAACAGCTTCTGTTCGGCCGATTCGATCTGGTTGTCGGCAGGAATATCAATTTTATGAAGGAATGCAGTGTTGACCACTTCCTCGCCGATGGCGATCAGTTCACGCTTGAGCGCAAGGTCATAAATCATGTGGCTGTAATCACCGATATTGAACACGGTAATAGCAGCGCCCGCAAGCTTGGCAAGATAAGCGCCACCGCCAATGTCGGCCAGTGATTCATCCTGGTCGAAATAATGCTTCAGCGTCACCGGATTGGCGATCAGGCCCTTGTCATTGAATTTCTGGATGGCTTCAAAAATGCGCTGGTGCAGCGGCTCATAAAAATGCGTGGATTTGAGCAGGTCACCGATATGTTGCAGCGCTTCATTATTGACCAGCAGGGCGCCAAGCAACGCCTGTTCGGCATCGATGTTACTCGGTGCTTCGCGGTACGGCAGAGCGCCGACTGTATCTTCAGTCGCCAGTTCCGGGTTGCTGCTTATGGTAAGGGATGTCATGCACCCAAACTAACAGGGTTTGGGACGGTTGCAAATGCCAAAACCATAAAACAAAACGGGATGCATTTTTATCAAATGCATCCCGTTGTAATGTCGTAAATAAGCGTAGGCTGATTAAGCCGCTTCGCTTTCCAGGCGAACCACGTTCACCGTCACCGTCACGATTACTTCAGCGTGCAGTGTGAGGCGGGCAGGATATTCGCCGGTGGTTTTGATGTTGGTGGTCAGAACGATCTGGCTCTTAGGAATGTCATGGCCAGCTTCTGCCAGTGCGTCTGCGATGTCGCGGATGGTAACAGAGCCGTACAGCTTGCCTTCCTGGCTTGCCTGGCGAACGACCGTCAGCTTAATGCCTTCGAACTTTTTAGCCTGCGCTTCAGCGGCAGCTTTGAGTTCAGCGTTCTGCTGCTCAATGATATGACGGCGTTCTTCGAACACTTTTTTGTTTGCTTCGCTGGCACGCAGCGCTTTTTTCTCTGGGATAAGGAAGTTGCGGCCGTAACCGTCACGCACCTTCACTACGTCACCTACGCCACCTAAACGGGCAATACGTTCCAGCAAAATGACTTCCATTGTACTTCTCCTGTAACCAAAGACATGCCTCGCTATCGGGCGCTTCTTCGGGGTGAAAATTAGAGCCAAAAATTCGGGTCAAAAATTAAAGGCCAAGAATTAAGGGAGTTAGTTATTAGACGAACTGTCGCCTCGAGGCAAGTGTTTGTTTAGGGTTTTTAGCTGCTCCCAGATACCCAGTGCCGATAGCCCCAGCGCCGGCCAAACCTGGGCAATGATCAAAAAATAGACAATAAATAGAAAAAACCTCCGGTTAGGCCAATTAAGGCTATTGGCGTGCATCAGCGCCATGCCCTGGAAGAAATAGGGCAGCATCAGCACAATCAGGGAGGATTTGCCAAAAAACTTCATGGAGTCGCTGCCAATCAGCGATGCCAGGGCGCTGACGCCCAGTAGGTACAGTACCCAGCCTGGCATATAAAAAGGGGTGACGGCAAAATCAGGCCGTTTTGCTTTTCCTGCCTTTTGCAGCATGCGGGTGGCTATCCATGCATGGCCATACAGGCATAACGCCCACAGCCAGATAGTGACCGGGAAGATAAGGAACGCCCATTCACGTGCAATCAGCCCCATTGCCTCGCCATACTCTGCCTGCAGTTCCTTGATGCTGCCGCTGACATGCTGGGCGATAAGCGCCTGCAGGCCGCCAGGAGCGCTGTGGTAATAGGCGGTCATCAAGCCGATAAACAGCACGGCGTAGAAACTTAAATTCACAATGATCATGCCAATCGGATACCAGCGGATAGTGCCTTGCGCGCTGACGGTATGCTTTAGCGCGTAGCGCGTCATGTAGCAGGCGGGCAGCCCCAGCAATATGGCAAAAATGACGGCGGAAGAAAGGCTGATGCCCAGGAAGGTGAGGGCAGCGGCAATAAGAGAGGCGCGTGCAGCGGTGAGCACACCGTGATGCAGGCCGACGTAGAAAATCGGAAGGGTAGGGGTAAACATAAAAATAAAGCCCAGACCCGTAGCATAAATAACGAGGAACAGGGCGCTTGATAATAATCCAGCCAGAATGGCCGATTGAATGTCCTTGGTGGGCATCAGAACCCCATACGAACCTTGCCGCCCCCTCTGAAATGTCAGCTAAGGGGCAGCAAGGGATCGTTGTATAGGTTTTACTTCGTTACGAAGGGCAGCAGTGCGATGTTGCGCGCGCGTTTGATGGCGCTTGCAAGGGTACGCTGCTTCTTGTGGGATACAGAAGTGATACGGCTTGGCAGGATCTTGCCACGCTCGGAGATGAAACGCGAAAGGAGTTTAACGTCCTTATAGTCGATCTTCGGCGCATTGTTGCCAGACAGTGGGCAGGTCTTCTTGCGGCGGAAGAACACTTTGCGGCCAGCGCCTGCAGTGCTTTCTTGTGCTTTTTCCATGATATTTATCTTTCTCTAATGCTTAGTTTGCTGCTGCTTCAACGCGCTGTTCGGCTTCAACAACGACATCGGTTTCGCCGCCGTAGCCTTCTTCACGTGAACGGGCCTGCTGCATCATTACGGATGGGCCTTCTTCAATCGTTTCAACGCGAACGGTTAGAGCGCGCAGGATATCTTCATTGATACCGATATTGCGTTCCATTTCCTTGATTGCAGCTGGGGGAGCATCAATCGCCAGCATGGTGTAGTGACCTTTGCGGCTCTTGTTGATGCGGTATGCGAAATTGCGCAGACCCCAATATTCGTTTTTCACTACCTTGCCACCACCCTGTTCGATGATGGAGGTAAAGCTATCAGCCAGTTTGGTGAGGTCCTGACGGGACATGTCCTGGCGTGTAATAAATGTGCTTTCGTAAAGCGGCATAGTAACTCCTGATTCAAACCACTGCAAAATAAGAACATTCCGGTGTGGTTTGCTTTAACCGGCCTGTACTCCTTAAAAAGGGCTCTTACAAATAGCCATTTCTGCGGTGAAAGCAAGTATAAATTCTATCGTTTCAGCCCTGTCAACATATAGGAAAATCTGCGCAATATACCACTATATATACCATTAGTAGCAGTGGGTTTGCTTGAAACAGGCCTTATTACCACGCCATAGTTGCAATATAATTTGCCAAATCCGCGCCCATCTATTAATAATCGCGCCAATTTACAAGGATGGCCGCCACATATTAATGATGACGCACAAGGAATCACTCGATGCAACCGCCACCTAATACTCTATCTACCAACAAGGATAAAAAACACATGAAAACCGCTCTTATATTTCCAGGTCAGGGATCGCAGATTGTAGGTATGGGCAAAGCGCTGGCTGACCAGTTCGCTATTGCACGCCAGGTATTTGAAGAAGTTGATAGCGCCCTGGGTGAAAAACTCTCCGCTGTGATTTTCGAAGGCCCGCAGGAAACACTGACGCTGACGCAAAATGCGCAGCCCGCCATTATGGCAACCTCCATCGCTGCGCTGCGTGTGCTCGAAAGCGAAGCGGGGTTTAAAGTAGCTGAGCGCGCTGTATGCGTGGCCGGTCACTCGCTGGGCGAATATTCGGCGCTCTGTGCAGCTGGCGCACTTAGCCTTACCGATACGGCGCGCCTTCTTCGCGTGCGTGGCCAGGCAATGCAGCAGGCGGTTCCTGCCGGTCGTGGTGCGATGGCGGCGCTGCTGG
>JAGVKI010000317.1 GCA_020050695.1 Alphaproteobacteria bacterium
CGGTTGAATATTTTTCTTTCATTTCATCATTCAGGCACTGTTCAACCTTATCGATCTTTGCCTGGGAAACTTCTTTTTTGGAATGGATGGAGAACATATAGTCAGCCACATCGAGTTCCTTCATATCCGCGTCATCCTTGTACCAGGCGACAGCGCTGCCAGGCTGCTTCATTTCATCCGGCGTAAGCGCAAACGCTGAAACGCTGGTGGTTGCAATGGTAAGAGCAAGCAAAGAACCAATTGTGTATTTAACCATAGAATCTCCTAAATATAGCATTATTTACAACACGTTATTCAATAACCTTGGGGACAACAAAGCAACCATAGTCGCTTTGCTTTGCGTTCTTAATCACCGCCTGCTGCTGGTTGCCATCGGTTACTATATCTTCGCGTGTAGGAAGCTGTACCGCTGACACGGAGGTCATTTGCGGCACGTTCTGCGTGTTCACTTCACTCAGCTGTTCCATCCATTTGAGAATACCGGAAAGTTCCTTGGAAAAGAACTCCTTGTCCTCATCGGTGACTTCGATGCGGGCAAGTTTGGCAATTTTGGCTACGGCATGTTTGTCAAGTAACATAAATATCCCGTGAAAGTAGGCCTATTGTTAAGTAGGCCTTGAACAAAAGTAAGAAAGCCGTTTTTAATGGGGTTGCCCTAGAAATACAAGTCCAAAGACAAGCCTGAAGATAAGATATACATATATGCTGATTGATTCTGCCGCCGATTTTGCCAGACAGCTCCCTGCACAGGGACGCGTGATGTCGCTTGACGTGGGCGATACCACGATTGGCCTTGCCATGTCTGACCTGCTGCGCAGTATCGCTTCTCCGCTGCTTACCATTGAACGCAGTAAATTTACAAAAGATGTTGCGACGTTAAAAGAGTTAATCGGTAAATATCAGATATGCGGCCTGCTTATTGGTTATCCTGTAAATATGGATGGTAGCCATGGCCCGCGCACCCAATCCACCCGTACATTTGTCAGCAACTTAGGTAAACAGGTAAACCTGCCCATGGTGCTGTGGGATGAGCGAATGACCACCATGGCAGTAGAGCGTGCAATGTTAGAGGCTGATTTATCTCGGCAAAGACGTGCGCAATTAGTAGACAAACTGGCAGCAAGTTATATGCTACAGGGCTTCCTCGATAGTATAAAAACAACATGATAGGGGATATTTGCAGGGGATTATGAATACCTGGCTTAACATACAATGGCTCTGCAGTGTATTTACGCTGGCGTACGCGCTCGGCTCAATACCCTTTGGCCTTATCTTTGCGCGCGCTGCCGGCCTGAAAGACCCTCGCAAGCTAGGCTCAGGCAATATCGGCGCGACCAATGTGCTGCGTGCTGGCCACGGGAATAAGGGTAAATGGGTGGCACTGCTGACCTTGCTGTGTGATGCCGGCAAAGGCGTTGCCGCCGTAATGCTAACCCAATATATATATGATGATTATTCTGCGTACCTCGCCGGATTTTTTGTAGTGCTTGGCCATACCTTCCCGGTCTGGCTGCATTTCAAAGGCGGTAAAGGTGTTGCCACCACGCTTGGTGTTATCTTCGCGCTCGACTGGCCGCTTGGCCTTATCGTATGCGGCATCTGGCTGGTCACGTTTTATTTCATGCGCATCTCTTCGCTGGCATCGCTTATCAGCATCGGTTATTCGGCCATTGTGGCACACCTGCTCGAAGATGAGAAAACGGCTGTACTTTGCCTTGCGCTGTCGGCATTTATTATTTTCACGCATCGCGGCAATATCAACCGCCTGCTGCAAGGCACCGAACATATTTTCAAAAAAGAGTGATGCACCATGATGCAATATCCAAGCATAGCGGGCGATAAGCTATTTGATGTACTGCGCCTTATCCGCACATTGAATGTCGGGCCTGTTACTTTTTTCCAGCTCATGCAGCGCTTTGGCACTGCTTCTGCCGCGCTTGATGCACTGCCCGATTTATCCCTGCGCGGTGGCCGCCGCAGTGCCCTTACCGCCTGCCCGGCTGAGCAGGCAGAGCGCGAAATAAAAGCAACCGAAAAATTTGGCGCGCGCATGGTCCTGTATGGTGCGCCTGACTATCCAAAACTGCTTACCGCGCTGCATGACGCGCCGCCAGTCATAACCGTAAGCGGCAATGCGCAGCTATGGCAGAACCGTGATTCAATTGCCATTGTCGGCTCGCGCAATGCCTCAGCCAATGGCTGCCAGATCGCGCAGAAATTTGCACGGGAACTGGCCGATAGCGGTATGATCGTCACCTCCGGGCTTGCTCGCGGCATTGACAGCTTTGCCCATAAAGGCGCACTTGCAGCAGGCACCGTTGCGGTCATCGCAGGCGGCATCGACAATATCTACCCGCCGGAAAATGCACCGCTTTATGCGCAGATACGCGAAGCAGGCGCCATCATCAGCGAACAGCCTTTCGGCTCCCTGCCCTATAGCGGCAGCTTCCCCGGGCGCAACCGTATCATCGCAGGCATGAGCCTTGGCACCGTAGTGGTGGAAGCATCACCTAAATCCGGCTCACTGATTACGGCGCGCTTTGCGCTGGAAAATAACCGCGAGGTATTTGCCGTGCCGGGTTCACCGCTCGACCCGCGCTCCAAAGGTTGCAACCAGCTGATTCGCCAGGGCGCATCACTCGCTGAAAGCACCGGCGATATTATTCAGGGCGTCAGCCACATGCGCGCGCGCCTGTTTGAAGAAACCAACCAGCGCCGCTTCGCCTTCATGGAACATATCCAGACCTATGATGACGGCACGCTGGATAATGCGCGCCAACACGTTATACAAAAACTCGGCGTTACTCCGGTGGCCGTGGACGTGCTTATCGAGCAGTGCGAGGCCAGCGCGCAAAACGTGGCCACCATACTGCTGGAGCTGGAACTGGCGGGTCGCCTGCGCAGAAGCAGCGGCGGCAAAGTAAGCCTTGCCGAAATAGAAGATGTTTCTGAAGTCGCCTAAGAAGTTATCCGGGTTCAGATTTTATTTTTTGCCGGTTCCGGGTACTATAAATCAATACGCATAGTATTGTTCTGCCTGCATGTTTTTAGCTATTTTTATTATCCTGTAGACTTTCGGACGGCGCTGTATAGATTACTTCCTTCTCGGGACGTTACAGTTTATTAACCATTCGTCAAACTATAATAGCCCCCTATATATATAGTTGGCGCAACCCTAAGTTCATTTATCCGCACATGCATGTCGTTGTAGTAGAATCACCTTCCAAAGCTAAAACCATCAATAAATACCTCGGAAATGACTATCAGGTATTTGCCTCGTTTGGCCATGTACGCGACCTGCCCGCAAAGGATGGCTCGGTACGCCCTGATGATGATTTCTCGGTGACCTATGAAACAGACCCGGAATCCAAGAAGCATATTTCAGCTATCGCCAAGGCGGTCAAAGACGCTGATTCATTATTCCTGGCGACTGACCCGGACCGCGAAGGCGAAGCCATTTCATGGCACGTGCTTGAAGCACTGAAAGAAACGCGCGCCATCCATAAAAATTTGCAGGTGCACCGCGTTACCTTTGATGAAATCACCAAAAAAGCCGTACTCGCCGCATTTGAAAAACCGCGCGACATCGACATGGACCTTGTCAATGCCCAGCAGGCACGCCGCGCGCTTGATTATCTCGTAGGCTTCACCTTATCACCTGTGCTGTGGCGCAAACTGCCCGGCAGCAAGTCAGCAGGCCGCGTGCAATCGGTAGCGCTTCGCCTGATCTGCGAACGCGACGAAGAAATCGAACAGTTCATCTCCCGCGAATATTGGGACGTCAAAGCCGCCCTTATTTCCGAAAGCGGTCACCCTATCAATGGCCGCCTGATTGAGTATAAAGGCGAGAAGATGGAAAAATTCTCCATCACCGACGGTACCAAAGCGAATGAAATAGCCGAAGCGCTTCGCCATAAGCATTACGCCGTATCCAAGCTGGAACCAAAGGAAGTGCGCCGCCATCCTGCGCCGCCCTTTACCACCTCCACGCTTCAGCAGGAAGCTGCACGTAAATGCGGTTTTTCCGCAAAGAAAACCATGCAGCTTGCACAAAAACTATACGAAGGTATTGCGCTTGGCGGTGAAACGGTCGGCCTCATTACCTATATGCGTACCGACGGTGTAACCGTATCGCTCGAAGCCATCGGAGATGCACGCAACTATATCAAAGGCACTTACGGCCAGCCCTACATGCCGCCTGCCCCGCGCGCCTATAAAACCAAATCCAAGAACGCCCAGGAAGCGCATGAAGCTATCCGCCCTACCGACGTCACCCGCACGCCGGAAGCCATGGCCAAATATCTCGATAACGATATGGCGCGACTGTACGAACTCGTCTGGAAGCGCATGGTCGCCAGCCAGATGGAAAGCGCGCTTTATGACCAGCTGATCGTTGACATCGCCGCTTCAGACAAGCAGGCAGTGCTGCGCACCAGCGGCTCTGTGGTGCGTTTCGACGGCTTCCTGAAACTCTACCAGGAAGGCAAGGACGACGAGAAAGACGACGAAAATGAAAACCGCCTGCCGGAACTTAAGCAGAATGAATCGCTCGGCGTAAAAGCAATCACACCTGAACAGCACTTCACTGAGCCACCACCGCGCTACTCGGAAGCAAGCCTGGTGAAAAAGCTGGAAGAACTCGGCATTGGCCGCCCGTCTACCTACGCATCCATTATTTCGGTATTGCAGGATCGCGGCTATGTGCGCCTGGACAAAAAGCGCTTCATCGCCGAATCGCTTGGCCGCCTGGTAAACGCATTCCTGGTAAGCTTCTTTGAACGCTACGTGGAATACAGCTTTACCGCGGACCTCGAAACCAAACTCGATGACGTCTCTGCAGGCGAACGCGAATGGAAAGAAGTGCTGCGTGATTTCTGGGGTTCCTTCATCGCTAAGATTGAAGAAAGCAAACAGCTGACCGTGACTCAGGTACTCGAAGCGCTCGACCAGTTGCTCGCGTTCTATGCCTTTGGCCAGCCTAAGGAAGGCCACGACCCGCGCACCTGCCCGGATTGCAAAACGGGCCGCGTTGGCCTGAAGATCGGCCGCTTTGGCCCATACATCGCCTGCTCCAATTACCCGGACTGCAATTACAAATCGCAGCTCGGCCAGGGCGCAGTCACCGAAGATGCCGACGGCAATGAATTCCGCCTGCCAAAAGCGCTCGGCAAAGACCCGGTAAGCGGCGAGGAAATATCGCTCAAAAAAGGCCCTTACGGTGTCTATGTACAGCTTGGCGAAAGCAAAACACCCCAGGATAAAGTTCGGCGCGCCAGCCTGTTTAAATCCATGAAGCCGGAAGAAATCACGCTGGATACGGCGCTTGCGCTTCTGTCGCTTCCGCGCGAACTGGGTGCGCATCCTGATACCGGCAAACCGATCATTGTCAATAACGGCAAGTTCGGCCCGTACCTGATGCATGACGGAAAATTCACCTCACTGCCACGCGAGGAAGACCCGCTAACCATCGGTATCAACCGCGCCGTTGACGTACTCTCACGCGCCCCTGCCAAAAGCGGCGGCAACGAACAGCTGCGCGTACTCGGCCAGCATCCAGATGGCGGCGACGTAGCCCTGTTTAAAGGCCGCTACGGCCCATACATCAAACACGGCAAGGTCAATGCACCTTTCCCGAAAAGCGGATCGCTTGATAGCTTTACGCTGGAAGAAGCCCTGCCGCTTCTGGCTGCACGTGCTGATGCTCCCGTAAAGGGCAAGCGCAAGCCTGCGGCAAAGGCCAAGGCACCGGCTAAAGTAAAAGCACCCGCCAAGGAAAAAGCAGAAAAGCCCGCCAAAGCAAAAGCTGCCCCTAAGGCTAAGGCTCCAGCTAAAGCTAAGGCACCGGCGAAATCCAAAGCCTCGGCTAAAGCTAAAAAAGCAGGCTGATTAGTCGATTTTTAGAATTTTGCTGGTAAGATGGCGGGTATGCCCTCTGCGCAAAAAGAAATCACCATCGGTATCAGCGGCCATAGCAGCCACAGCAAATCTGTGCGCGCGGTAATGCGCCAGATCGAGCGCGAAGGCCACCGCAGCATTTTCCTCAGTTCCAAAGCGCCCAATATGAAAGCGGCCATCCAGCAGACGATGGCATCCATCGACGCACTGATACTCATGGGCAACAATCTTGATATAGACCCTAAGGAATATATGCACCGCTACCCCGCAGATGACCCCAAGGCCTCCAGGCATCCCATGACACGCAGCGAACTCGACATGCCAGCAACCGCTGCACGCGCACGCTATGAAAAAGCGCTGCTGGAAAAGGCGCTGGCTGGCGGCATGCCGATATTAGGCATCTGCGGCGGCATGCAGCGTATCAATGTCTATTGCGGCGGCACGCTGCACCAGCACCTGCCCGACCTGGTGGGCTGCAACAAACATATGCAATACAAACAGGGCATCGCGCCGCATGTGCCCGTGGTGCCGATTATCATTAAGGATGGCACCATGCTGTCCCTGATTGCGCAGGACATACGCATGCCGTTTTGCAAAGACCATCCCGCCGAGGGCCCCAAGGTCATCATGGAAAACAGCATCCACCACCAGGCCATCGACCGGGTGGGCGACGGACTTTTAGTCTCAGCCGTCACCGACACGGTGAAGATGAAAGACGGACGCTTCGGCTACCTGCCCGAAGCCATCGAAGCCGACCCGGAAGGCCGCTACCGCCAGCAATTCCTGCTGGGCGTACAATGGCACCCCGAGTTCGGCGCCAGCGCCATAGGTGAGCGCATTATACGCCATATGGCACAGGCGGCCATCGCCGCGAAAGGCAAAAGAGTAATAAAGTCCAATATGTTGAAATATTTACCCGAAGACCACATGTATTACATTTGACGCAAGGCCCTTAAATTATTAATATTCATTAGTATTTTTACTGTGGGCGATACATGGACGGCGAATTTTCAAAAAAACCAGTGATCGGCATTAGTGGCGGCAGCCCTAAATCCGAATCGGTGAAAGCCATGCAGCGCCAGATCGAAGCGGCAGGCGGCACCGTCATACTGCTTGCCAACCACACTGAGCGCAACCCGGCTTCCGACCTGCAAAAAATCGACGCTCTGGTCGTCATGGGCAATAACGCCGATATTGACCCAGCTAAATATGGCCAGCCACGCCACCCCAAAACCTACGCTGAAACCGATACCCCTGAAGGCCGCGCACGCGCAAGCTATGAAGATGGTTTGCTACAGGGCGCGCTTGATACCGGCATGCCCGTCATGGGTGTATGCGCAGGCATGCAGCGCCTGAATGTGTTGTGCGGCGGCGACCTGCATCAGCATGTACCCGACCTCACCGGCAACGACGAACACACCCAGCAGAATCTTGGCATCAGTTTTTCTACGCCCGTACAGCCCGTACTCATTGAAGGTGGCACGCGCCTTGGCAAAATTGCCGATGAAGTAAGCGTCGTATTTGCGCCATCACATTCCAGCAACCAGCCTACGGTGATGATGGAAAACAGCATGCACCACCAGGCAGTAAACCG
>JAGVKI010000244.1 GCA_020050695.1 Alphaproteobacteria bacterium
CTTCAACTTCGCCATGCAGGCGATGGACCATATTATCAATTCCGCTGCCAAAACCAATTATATGTCTGGTGGCCAGATTCGCTGCCCTATCGTTTTCCGCGGCCCCAACGGCGCGGCGTCGCGCGTAGGCGCTCAGCACTCGCAGTGCTATGCCAGCTGGTATGCGCATGTGCCGGGCCTGAAAGTTATCGCCCCGTGGGATGCTGCGTCGGCTAAAGCATTGCTCAAAGCGGCTATCCGCGATCCAAACCCAGTCGTATTCCTGGAAAACGAAATGCTCTACGGCCAGAGCTTCGAGGTGCCAGAAGGTGACGATGTGGTGGGCGAAATCGGCAAAGCCGCTGTACTGCGCGAAGGCACGGATGTGACCATCGTGGCATTCTCCATCATGGTGGGCAAAGCTTTGGAAGCGGCTGATAAGCTGGCGGCTGAAGGTATTTCGGCTGAAGTGATCGACCTGCGCACCATTCGCCCGCTTGATACAGAAACCATTATTGAGTCTGTCAAAAAGACCAACCGCGTTGTGTCGGTGGAAGAGGGCTGGCCTGCAGCTGGTATCGGTGCTGAAATCGCCGCTGTCATTATGGAGCATGCGTTTGACTATCTCGATGCGCCGGTAGTACGCGTCGCTGGCGTGGATGTTCCGCTGCCATATGCCGCCAATCTCGAGAAGCTTGCATTACCGCAGGCATCCCATATTATCGACGCCGTCAAACAAGCCTGCTACCGCGAACAACAAGCCGCTTAAGTGTCACAAGTTCATAAGGAGAAGTGGATGGCTACGCTAACAGAAAACTCGAAAGAATCGCTGGCAAAGCGTATTAAATTTCTTGCTGAAACGCATGGCCTTCACTTTGGTGAAGACTACACAGGCGATATACATTCGCCTAGCAAGGGCAGTTTTTATCTCGATAAAGATAAAGGAACACTTCGTCTTGATCTTAATACAAACTATATGGCTCCTGAGTATATCGCCGCCAAGGTAGGCGCACTCACAGAACTACTGATGCAGCATGGGGCGGTGAATGCTGATAGCAATCTTTGCGGCAACACTACTATTGATATGACATCGCAGCTGCAAAGCCTTGATACGCTTCCAGCCGAAAAAGTAGCTGGTGCAGTGGAGGCATACACACAATTGCATGGGATGCCGAGCGCTGTGATAGAAGGTCGAGGCGATCTTCTGAAAAATGGCGGCAAAGTAAGCAAAGGCAGTGCGAACTACAGTCGTAATGGTAATACTCTGACGGTTGAAATTACACTGGCCGCAACCGGCGATGCACTTGAAGAAAAGATCGCATCTGCTGCACTTGCTTCCTATTCCGATCTGGGTAAAGATTTGGGATTCCGCCAGCCTAGCCGTTTAGGTGCTTTAGTTGGTGGTGCTACAGCCCGCGTTGCATAACAATCTTTAATGACTAACGAAGAGACAAAAAATGCCAATTGAAATTCTGATGCCTGCACTTTCGCCGACCATGACGGAAGGCAATCTTGCTAAATGGACTGTTAAAGAAGGTGACAAGGTTAAATCCGGCCAGGTAATCGCCGAAATCGAAACCGACAAGGCGACGATGGAAGTAGAAGCTGTGGACGAGGGCACCATTGGTAAGATCGTTATTCCAGGCGGCACCGAAGCGGTAAAAGTAAACCAGCTTATCGCGCTTCTTCTGGAAGATGGCGAAGATAAAAAGGCGCTCGACACCTATAAGCCAAAAGCAGCTGCGGCTCCCAAGGCAGAAGCGGCACCTGCAGCAGCAAGCCCTGCTGCCAGCCCTGCGGCGGCACCTGCTGTTGCTCCGGCACTCACCAGCGCTCCAAGCCTGTCGCCTACCGCCGCTCCGGCTGCAGCTGCTGCTCCTATGCGCAGTGCAGGTGAACGTGTGTTCGCATCGCCATTGGCAAAACGTATTGCTGCCCAGGAAGGCGTGGATATTGGTTCGGTACAAGGCTCTGGCCCACATGGCCGCGTCGTGCGTGATGACGTACTGAAAGCTAAAAGTTCCGGCAATCTTGGTCGTGGCCGCGTTATGCGGAGTCCCGTGGAATTTACCAAAATTCCAAATACCAATATGCGCAAAGTCATTGCGCGCCGCCTGACCGAATCCAAACAGCAGGTGCCGCATTTCTACCTGACCGTGGAATGCGAACTGAACAAGCTGCTCGATGTGCGTAAGGACATCAATTTCGAAGCGGAATCGCAGGCTGGTAAGGAAAAGAAGCCTGCCTATAAAGCATCGGTGAACGATTTCATCATCAAGGCCGTGGCGCTGGCGATGAAGAAGGTGCCTGCCGCTAATGCTTCATGGTATGACGATGCGATTGTGCAGTATAACAACGTCGACATTTCTGTGGCGGTTGCTATTGACGGCGGCCTGATCACCCCGATTGTAAAGAATGCTGACCAGAAATCAGTGGTTACCATTTCCAACGAAATGAAAGACCTGGCAAGCCGCGCTAAAGCGGGCAAGCTGGCACCTGAAGAATTCCAGGGCGGCGGTTTTTCCATCTCCAATCTCGGCATGTTCGGCGTGAAGAATTTTTCTGCCATCGTAAACCCGCCGCAGGGCTGCATCCTTGCCGTTGGCGCGGGTGAAGACCGCGTAGTGGTTCGCCATGGCAAAATGGAAGTGCGCAATGTAATGGATGTGACGCTGTCGGTTGATCACCGCGTGGTGGACGGCGCTGTGGGCGCCCAGTTTCTGCAGGCGTTCAAGCATTACATTGAAAGCCCTGCGCTGCTGCTTCTTTAGTACTGAAAGCGCCCCATGGAACAGATTGAACAAGAACGCCTGGCCTGCCTTCCTTACGGCCAGTGGCACACGCAGCAAGGTTCTATAGTGTTGTTTGACAGGCAATACCGTCCCATTTATTCGCAGGATGATAAGGGCAACATTGCCGTGATGAGTGGCAATGAGTGGATCGATAATATCGACGCCGATAAAACCGAATATTTTTACAATGATGGCAATTCTCCCGATAAAGAATTCCATACACTTGCGAAAGTAAAAAAGGTGCTGGCAGACTGGACGATGAAATACCGTCACCAGCAGGTCAGCAAACTGCCATTACCTAAACCTCAAGCAAAGCAGGGATAACATGAGTTTATTACGTAGTACGATTGCCGCACTGGTTCTGTTCTCAAGCACCGCCTTTGCAGCTGATGCGCCGCCGGTTGGCGATGCGCTGACACAGTGGAAAGCGGCTGTGGAAACAGGTTCTGTCGATAAAGTGATGGCGATGTATGACAAGGAAGCCATCATGTTTTCCGTATTCGCGATAAAGCCGCTGGAAACACCGAAGGAACTGCGCGGCTACTATAAGAAGGTAGTAGAAAATCCGGATATCAGCGTGAAGATCACCGAGTCGCACCCGCGCCAGTATGGCGATATTGCGATCAATAGCGGCCTTTATACCCTCAGCTACACGCAGGACGGCGAAACGGTTTCCATTCCGTCGCGTTTTACATTTGCTTACATACTCAAAGGCGGCAAATGGATGATTGTTGACCATCATTCTTCCAAAGTACCCCTAGCTGAAAGCGTTCAATAAATACAGTAAACAAGGATATATATGACCGAGACAAATTTCGCCAAACAAGAATTTGATATTGTGATCATTGGTGGCGGCCCGGGCGGCTATGTGGCAGCAATCCGCGCAGCGCAGCTGGGTATGAAAACCGCTGTGGTTGAGCGCGAGCATATGGGCGGTATCTGCCTTAACTGGGGCTGTATTCCTACCAAGGCGCTGCTGCGTTCCAGCGAAATTTATCACACGCTGCATAACCTGGAAGCATTTGGTATGTCGGCTAAAGACATCAAGTTTGATCTGTCTAAAATTGTTGCGCGTTCGCGCGGCGTGTCAGCGCAGCTGACCAAAGGTATTTCCGGCCTGATGAAAAAGAACAAAGTCACCGTAGTAGATGGCCATGGCAAGCTTGCTGGCAAAGGCAAGGTACTAGTGGAAAAAGACGGCAAGAAAGTATCCGAACTGACGGCAAAGCACATCATTCTTGCAACTGGCGCGCGTGCTCGCGTTCTGCCGGGCATGGAGCCGGATGGCAAGCTGGTATGGACCTACCGCGAAGCGATGGTGCCAGATGTCATGCCGAAGTCCCTGCTGGTTGTAGGCAGCGGCGCTATCGGTATCGAGTTTGCAAGCTTCTACCGCACCATGGGCGCGGAAGTCACGGTGGTTGAAGTAATGGACCGCGTGCTTCCGGTGGAAGACGAGGAAATCTCCAAATTCGCACATAAAGCCTTTGAAAAGCAGGGCATGAAAATCCACACCAAGACCACGGTGAAGGCGCTGAAAAAAGGCAAAGACAATGTAACCGCTACGCTGGAAGCCGATGGCAAGACCAGCGAAATCACTGTTGACCGCGTGATTCTTGCGGTTGGCATCGTAGGCAATGTGGAAAATATTGGCCTTGAAGGCACCAAGGTGAAGGTAGAAAAAACCCATATCGTGGTAGATAAGTGGAGCGCTACCGGTGAGCCGGGCGTATATGCGATCGGTGACCTTACGGGCGCGCCATGGCTTGCGCACAAAGCCAGCCATGAAGGCGTTATCTGCGTGGAAAAAATCGCAGGCGTCAAAGATGTGCATCCCCTGAACGTGAAAAATATCCCGGGCTGCACCTATTGCTGGCCGCAGGTGGCAAGCGTCGGTCTGACCGAAAAGGCAGCCAAGGAAAAAGGCCTGGATATTAAAGTGGGCCGCTTCCAGTTCATGGGCAATGGCAAGGCGATTGCGCTTGGCGAACCGGACGGTTTAGTCAAAACCATTTTTGATGCAAAAACGGGCGAATTACTTGGCGCGCACATGATCGGCGCGGAAGTTACCGAAATGATCCAGGGCTATGCGATTGCCAAGGCAGGTGAACTCACCGAAGGCGAACTGATGCACACGGTATTCCCGCATCCGACCTTGTCGGAAATGATGCATGAATCGGTGCTGGATGCATTCGGCAAAGTGATTCACATGTAATTGGAGCGCTGCTGGATGACTCCTGCATTTTCCGGCAGCGACTTATTTACATTCGACCTGCAGCATATGCGGCAACTGGCACGGCAGTACCAGCACTCCTATAAGGCTGCGCAGCCATTTCCCCATGTGGTAATTGATAATTTCCTGCCTGCGGAAGTAGCGCAAAAGCTTCTGGCGCATTTCCCGGCGGTGGATTCGCCTGCATTTGTAAACCGTAGCGCCAAGAACCAGCCGGGTAAGTTTGGCACGGTAAAGGGCGAGAATATTGCCCGCACAGCGCCGTATATCCAGCATGTGCTGGCGATGATGAACTCCTATGTGATGATTCAGTTCCTGATGGAACTTAGCGGTATTCCCAAGCTGCTGCCTGATCCGCATTATTCTGGCGGCGGCCTGCATCAGATCGTAGGAGGGGGATCGCTGGATGTGCATGCCGATTTTAATTTTGAGCCCCAAATTGAACTCTACCGCCGCATCAACCTGCTGCTCTATTTAAACCAAGACTGGCAGGAATCCTATGGCGGGCAGCTGGAACTGTGGGATAAAGGCATGACAGGCTGTGTGCACCGTATCGCGCCGGTATTTAACCGCTGCGTGATCTTCAATACCAGCCGCTACAGCTATCATGGGCACCCGCAGCCGCTGAACCTGCCACAAGGGATGACGCGTAAGTCCGTTGCTCTGTATTATTACACCAAGCAGCCGTTTCCTGGCGAAGAAGAGCCTCATCTGACGCTCTGGCAGGATCGTCCAAACGGGCAGCATTAATAAACCATTAAGCAGCAATGCCTAGAATACAGGATCAGCTGCCACACGGGGTACTTATGTCCACCAAGAAACAAGGCTTCACACTGCTTGAAATGAGCATTGTAATTACCATCATTGCTATTTTAGCAGGTGGCGGTGTGGCGGTATTCATGGTGTCCCTGCAGCGCTACCAGCTTCAGGAAACCTACGATAAGATACATGCCATCCAGCAGGCGCTATACCAATATCGCATAGCGTTTAACCGCCTGCCTTGCCCGGCGGATATTTCACTTTCCACCGATACCCAGAATTTTGGTGTAGAAGCAGAAAACCAGGAGGACTGCGATGGCACGCCGTCCGCCAATTTTCATGGCGATACAGGAACCGAGCAGCCGCATGAAGGCATGGTGCCAACGAAAACCCTCAAACTTTCGGATGACTATGCATTTGACGGCTGGGGGCGTCGGCTTATTTATACGGTAACGTCTGACATGACGCTTGATAGCGCCTTTACGACGATTGATGCAGACGATACCACCACCCGCCTCACCGTAAATGACGGTGCGGGCAATATCAAAAGCGAACTGGCAGGCTATGTCATTTTAAGTACGGGCGCTAATGGACATGGCGGGTTTCCGCGTGTGGGCGGCACTACCCGTATTAATGCATCGTCTATCAATACCGATGAACTGGAAAACTGCGATTGCAGTACGGCGCTTGTGCCTAGCGGCCTTAATGGCGTATTCACCCAGCGCGATCCATCAGTGGCATTTATCGTATCGCGCAATATCTGTGATGACATTGTGGTGTATGGCACACGCAACGACCTGCGCGCAGTAAATGAGTAAAATTCTACTATGCTGGTCAAATCTTAGCGCTTTTCTGCGCTTCCGGTGCTCACGTACTGGTGTACGCTGCGCGCCGGTTCTCAAAAAACGCTAAGTTTTGTCTCAGCCTAGCGAATTTAAGCATACTCAATTTAACTTCGCTCAGCCAAACTTCTTATGATACCAGGTGCGCGCCTGGTGTTTGGCCTTCTCGATCTTCATGACATCATTGATGCGGCGATCCAGGAACGCCCAGGTGTTTTCAAAGCCGGGGCTGCGGTCATCCAGCCAGTAGACCAGCGTTGAAGAGTACACGCCCGCCAGCGTAAGCCGCTTGGTA
>JAGVKI010000145.1 GCA_020050695.1 Alphaproteobacteria bacterium
AGAGCGCGTGAAGCGTAGAGCAGGGTGGTACCGCCACCTGGAACAATGCCTTCTTCAACTGCAGCGCGGGTAGCGTGCAGAGCATCGTCAACGCGGTCCTTGCGTTCTTTCACTTCCACTTCAGTCGAACCGCCAACTTTCAGAACAGCTACGCCGCCTGCGAGTTTAGCAAGACGTTCCTGAAGCTTTTCGCGGTCATAGTCAGAAGAGGTTTCTTCAACCTGAGCACGGATCTGGGTGCAACGCGCTTCGATAGCGGTCTTTTCGCCCGCACCATCAACGATGGTGGTGTCATCTTTGGTGATAACAACTTTCTTGGCACGGCCAAGGGACTTAGGGGTAACGCTTTCGAGCTTGATGCCCAGGTCTTCGCTGATAACTTCGCCGCCCGTCAGGATGGAGATGTCTTCGAGCATAGCTTTACGACGGTCACCGAAGCCAGGAGCCTTAACAGCAGCCACTTTCAGACCACCACGCAGCTTGTTGACAACGAGGGTAGCGAGTGCTTCGCCTTCAACGTCTTCAGCAATGATGAGCAGTGGGCGCTGCTGCTGAACAACTGCTTCAAGCAGTGGCAGCATTGGCTGGAGGCCGGACAGCTTCTTTTCGAAAATCAGGATGTATGGATTGTCGAGTTCAACAACCATTTTCTCTGCATTGGTTACAAAGTAAGGGGAGAGGTAACCACGGTCGAACTGCATACCTTCTACGGTGTCGAGTTCGAATGCGAGGCCTTTAGCTTCCTCAACAGTGATAACGCCTTCCTTGCCAACTTTTTCCATGGCTTCAGCGATCTTCTCGCCAACTTCCTTGTCGCCGTTAGCAGAAATGGTAGCAACCTGTGCCCATTCAGCTTTGGAACCAACTGGCTTGCTCTTCTTTTTGATGTCAGCAACAACAGCTTCAACCGCCAGGTCGATGCCGCGCTTCAAGTCCATTGGGTTCAGGCCAGCAGCAACTGCTTTGGAACCTTCAGTGAAAATTGCCTGAGCGAGTACAGTTGCGGTCGTGGTGCCGTCACCAGCCATATCAGCTGATTTGCTTGCCACTTCGCGAAGCATCTGAGCGCCCATGTTCTGGAACTTGTTTGGCAGGGTGATTTCTTTAGCTACCGATACACCGTCCTTGGTGATGCGTGGTGCGCCGTAAGATTTGTCGATGATAACGTTACGACCACGAGGCCCAAGCGTCACTTTTACAGCATTTGCCAGTTTCTGGGCACCTACGAGCACCTGCTCGCGAGCGTCCGAACCATATTTCAGTTCTTTAGCGGACATAATTATTCTCCTGTTTAAAATTTACGTTCAGTAAAAAATAAAAAATGGTTTTTATTTTTTACTTTGGCGCCACGTAGGCTGCGCATCTCAATGATGCTAACTCACGTGAGGCTAATTAATCAGTTAGGCTGCTTTTTTTTTGTTAGCGGAATCTACGATTACGCCAATAACGTCGCTTTCTTTAAGAACGAGGAATTCTTTGCCTTCGATCTTGATTTCGTTGCCAGCCCACTGGGTGAAGAGAACGATTTCGCCAACTTCAACATCCATTGCAATGCGCTTGCCGTTATTGTCTTTGGCGCCTGGGCCTACAGCGATTACTTTTGCCTGCTTAGGCTTTTCCTTGGCGGTATCTGGAATGATGATGCCACCAGCGGTTTTGGTATCCTGTTCGAGACGTTCTACAACGATACGATCACCTAACGGTTTAATATTCATAAGCACGACTCCATAAGTCTTGGGTTTGAGTTTTCAGATAATTGCGCACAGGGCAGCTTTTCAGCCATCCCGGCATATTTGGTGATTGGTCATATAGTATGGCTGGCAGTGGTTTCAAGGGATAAATCGTATTTTTTTCAAAAAACAGTATAAAAACTTCACTATTCCCATTAAAAAACAGCATATGAGTTTTGAGCCTCCTTCATATGACTGTCCGTTGTGCCCACGCCTATGTGCGTTTCATGTGGCTAACAGGCTTAATTACCCACATTTTTTTAATGGCCCGGTGCCCTCATTCGGTGAAATGACAGCGCAGATGCTGGTCGTTGGCCTTGGCCCAGGCCTGCAAGGGGCCAATGCAACGGGACGCCCATTCACAGGTGACTATGCAGGGGATATTTTATATAAGTCCCTGCTGCTAAATGGCTTTGCAAGCGGTAGCTATAGTAGCCCGCGCGGCGAGGCCATCGCTTTTCCCTACAAAGATAATCTCACGTTGCAGGATTGCCGCATTACTAATGCTGTGCGCTGCGTGCCGCCGGAGAACAAACCGGAAACTTCTGAAATTAAAGAGTGCAACCAGTTCCTTGCCGCGGAAATAAAGGCAATGCCTAATCTGAAGGTGATACTGTCCCTGGGTACGGTATCACACAATGCCGTGCTGCGCGCCACCGGTCACAAGGCCGCATTTGCCAAGTTTACACATGGATTAGTCAGCCAACTGAATAACGGGGTTTTACTGCTCAATAGCTATCATTGCTCGCGCTATAATATCAATACGGGTACGCTTACGCAGGCTATGTTTGATGATGTTGTGGCGCAGGCCAAGGCTTTGGTTGAGGGCAAGCCTTCTAAGGCAGCATCTGCCTGATACCATTTACTGCGCCGTCCTTACCCGAGATATACTCCTGGGCATCGCGCATTTTGTCTTCAACCATATTAGACTTAGGTTCCATGGCACAGGTAAGGGCATGGTTCATTTTCAGTTTGCACCAGCCTTCGCTGCCTACACGTTTGCAGCCAACGCCTTCATTATCACCACCTACGCCCTGAACCGTGAATATCTCTGCAAAATTGCGGCAAGTGGCACCGGATTTGCTGACATAACTATCTGAAACCGTGATCGTACCATTACCACTATAGCTGGCCCAACTGTATTTGCCGTCAGCCTTTACGGTCTCCATCGTGTAGTTGAATACGAGATTATAATAGGCCTTTTCCGCATCGGCCAATAAGGTCAGCGGCGAATCATCGAGCGCTGCTACGCGTATCGGCAGCAGCAGCAGAAAACAGGCCAGAATCATTCGTGTGATGTGCATACCCTATCAAATTAACAAAAAAATGTTTGTTATTCAATAGTATTGTCCAGCATTGGCTAAAAAACCGTTAAATACCTAAAAATGGCGCGAAAGCCCGATTCGTAGGGTTTCTGCCAACCATAATGGGCCGCTGATGCGGCATCCCGCAGATAGTTCATCCCAGGCCTTACGGTAGTTTTTCTCTTCCAACTGCCAATAAAAGTTACGGGAGGTGCCCCGGCGGTGCCAGCGCTTCAGGCGCGCACGGTATTTCTTAAGGGCAGGGGCAGATAAATAGGTCTGTGCGATATGGGCACGCTCCAGATACATCTGGCGGTCGCGGTGTTTATCGCCACCAAAGGTGAGCGACCCTGCATGCATCAGGTAGTGATAACCAACCTCAGTGATAAGGTGATTTTTGATGGGGTGCTGGCAAACACGCATCATGAATTCAAGATCGCTGGCAATAATCCGTTGGCCGAGATGATTACGCACCATAAAGAAACCGAACCGTTCAAATATGCTTTTATTCCAGAAGCGCGCATTGGGCATGGGCGTTCCAAGCGGAGTCATCTGCATGCTTTTGCCCGCAAAATGCTTCATACGGACAAGCGTTCCGCTACCATCGTCTTTCCAGACCTGTGCCTCACAGGTGACTATATCAATTGAAGGATCGGCAGCATACGCAGCACCGATTTTATGCAATATGCCCGGTTCGTACCAGTCATCGGCATTGAGGAAAGCAATAATGCCGCCCGATGCTTTTCGGATTCCCTCATTATAAGCGTCATTGGCGCCGTCATCCTTGCCGCAACGTAAATGCGCAATATGCCTTTCATACCGCTTGATTACATCGAGGGTCCCATCGTCAGACAATGCATCCAGTACAATCAATTCCACATTAGGATAGTGTTGCGCAAGCACGCTATCGAGCGCCTTGCCTATCGTGTTCACTGAATTGCGAACAGCGATAACAACGCTTATGCGGGGAAGTGTGGGTTCATTACTCATACCTGATCCATACAAGTAGCATGGCATAAGGGCAACAAGATTGAATAGGCCGGGTTTACAGCTTGAGATGTAATATCAGATTCGATAACCTGCGCCCATGAGCATGGAAGTCACGGCAATATTGGTTACCTATAACAGCGGCTTTATTATTGAAAAGTCGCTAGCGCCATTACTTACGTCTCCCGAAATTGGCCGTATTATCATCGTTGATAACTTTAGTGCTGATGACACATGCGATGTCATATCGCGCAGCTTTCCAGATGTTGAGATTATCAGAAACAATGTAAATGCAGGGTTTGGCCGCGCGAACAATGCTGCGCTTGAGAAAGTCACCACCCCCTATGCTCTTATCATCAATCCTGATGCTTTTTTAGATGATGGCGCGCTTGCGAAACTTGTCGGTGCAGCGCAAACCTATACAGACGCAGCCATATTAGCGCCCCAACAGCGTGACGTATCCGGGGAAATATCGGACACCTACAGACCTGATATTTTTACGTATAACTCTAATAGGCGGTGTTATCGTAAGTTTGATGAAGCAGAAGGTAATGTTTGCAGCCTGTCATTTATTACGGGAGCCATTTGGCTACTTAACATGGCGCATTTGAAAAAAACGGGATTTTATGACCCGGCATTCTTCCTGTATTATGAGGATGACGATCTGTGTATCCGCTGTCGTAATGCAGGTTATTCGGCCATTACAGTGAGTGATGCATGGGCAACCCACATGATGAACTCCTCATGCGGTATTCCCGCGACTCAAGCAGAAATACGCATGGCAACGCGCAGAAAACAAACGCATATACAGTATTCGAGACTCCAGCTCGAAGAAAAATATAAGGGTAGAATTGCCGCTGGCTGGCTGGCGGCCAGACTGGCGCCCGAATATGCTATCAGGCTTGTAGTCTGCCGGATACTCGGGCAGATGATACGCTATAACTATTTTATAGGGCGCCTGAAGGCCATTAGCCTTTTTAGTTTAGGATACTCGCTGCACCAAACGCAGTAGCGACTGCCAGCACTACCCAGGCAAATACGAGCCAGCGGTTCCATATGTCATAACGCCCCTGGTTTATGCGGGCGATACTAAGTGGGTGCAGGCGGATACCATCTTCATCGCCCAGGCTCTTTAGCATATTCTCAACGCGGTTAAGCATCATCGGTGCTTTGCGGATCATCTCATAACCTTGCTGCGCCGAGCCTTTTATTTTGCCGGTAATACCAAAATGCGAATGCGCCCATTCTTCGATCAGCGGCTTAGATAGCTGCCACATATTCAGTTCGGGATTGAGCATGCGCCCCACGCCTTCGGTAACCATCATGGTTTTTTGCAGTAGCAGCAATTGCGGCTGCACTTCCATTTCAAACTCCGCGGCGATCTTGAACATCTGACCGAGCAGGGTCGCTATCGAAATTTCATTGAGTGGTTTTCCGGTAATGGGCTTGGCCACCGCCATGCAGGCCTGGGTGAAAGCTTCGAGCGATTTGCCGTACGGCACATAACCTGCGTCAAAATGCACCTCAGCTACATGCTTATAATCCTCATCGAGAAACCCGCGCAGGATCTCTGCAATATACATGCGCGATTTGAAATCAAGCCTGCCCATGATGCCAAAATCGACCGCCACCAGGTTGCCGGCAGGATCAACGAATAAATTGCCGGGGTGCAGATCGGCATGAAAAAATCCGTCCTGAAACACCTGCGCAAACAGGCTGTTTGCTGCTTTGGTCAGCAGGTCATCAACATCAAACCCCGCCCTTTTGATCGCATCCACATCGCTCAGCGGTATGCCGTCTACCCATTGTGTAGTCAGCACGCGTTTAGAGGTAAGGTTCCAGTCAACCGCAGGCACACAAAAGCCCGGCGGGTGCTTTTTCATGTTTTCAGCAAGTTCGGTAGCGGCAGCGGCTTCAAAGCGCAGGTCGAGTTCAAAAAACACGGATTCTTTCAGCGTGTTTACAACCTCAATAGGCTTTAGCCTGCGCATATCGGGCAGGCGGCGCTCAGCAATCTCAGCTACCCAGAAGAATAGCTGCATATCGCGCTCGAAGGCTTCTTCAATACCCGGACGCAGGATTTTAATGGCAACATCCCTGCCATCTTTGGTGGACGCCCTG